>NZ_CAWPDB010000193.1:5044-67031 GCF_963886625.1 Vibrio sp. V23_P3S9T160 | reverse complement strand
AAATAACAGTTGTCTATTGCTCGTTTTCTGAATCGATTTGCTAAAGAAGTATCTGGGGGCTCTATGGATTTACATGTGGTTGTTCAACCTGCGTTAGTACAAGAAGTGGTTGGTGATGTTATCGCAGCAGATGCCAAAGGTAATGCGCGTAAAGTAAGCGCGGGTGATCAATTAAATAAAGATGAAATCTTAATCACAGTGAATCATTCGTCGGTGACGATACTGCTTAATGGCCAAGCGACCGTAGTCGATCAGAATTGTATTACTTGTTTTAGCAATGCGTCACCAGATTCTGAGACCTCAGTTGACTTAGTTCAATTTCCGATTGAAGGCGAGATCAACGCTGATCTGAGCTTATTAGACGAGGTGAGTTTTGACGCAGATAATATTGCTGCCATCCAACAAGCCATTTTAGATGGCCAAGACCCGACCCAAATACTTGAAGCAACCGCCGCCGGAGCAGGTGGTGAAGGCTCTGCAAATGCTGGCTTCATCACCATTGATTACAATTTTGCAGAAGTATTGGCGAGTACGTTTTTCGAAACTGCAGGGCGTGATGCTCAGCAATCATTGACTGAAACGAATTTGAGTCCGTTGCGTTTTACCGCTGGGGGTGAATCATTATCAGCGGCATTAGTTGAAGGTTCGCTCTCACTAAGTTCGTATCCACAATCAGTGACGGCAAATGTTTTAATCGTGGCGGGAGATCTGCCACTGGATGCCGCCTCTTTTGTCCCTGAATCCCTTTCATTAGCTGCGCTATTGTCAGAGCTGAATAGCGATATTACTTCGGCTGGGCGATCAGTAAGCTTTCGTTATGATGCTACGGCTAACCATATTGTCGGTGAACTTGACGGCAGTGAAGTGCTACGGATTGATTTAGTGGCGACGTCTGCCGGTAAAGACATCAACTTAGAGATAGTGACGACCATTAGTCAACCGATTGACCATGTTCCCTCCGTGGGAGGTGGCTTAGTTTCTTTTGCCAATGATCAAATTGCGATTCAATTTGATGTAACCGGTTCTGATGCGGGTGGAAATCCTATTCGCTCGCCGATTTCTATCGCAATCAGTATTGGTGATGGTAATAACCCTGTTATGTCCGATGAACCGTCGACGTCCGTTTATGAGGATAATTTGGCAAATATCGGCTCGGATGCCAGTGCTTCACAGACGATTACCGTTTCAGGACAGTTTGATACTCAATTGGGTTCTGATCAAATTGAAAGTTATCAGTTGGATTTAAGTGCTAATCCGTTGGCGGGGTTAACCTCGGCTGGTGTCGCGGTGCAATTGGCCTCTTCCTCGTCATTGAACGGAGTTTATACCTATCAGGCGAGCGCCAATGGCCAGCCTATTTTTGAGTTGATATTAAATCCAGACGGTCGTTACCAGTTTACGTTACAAGGCGCGCTGGATCATCCAGTCAATAGTGATGAGTTATTACTCAACCTTTCGGTATTGGCAACCGATTATGATGGTGATAGCTCTGAAAGTGTGCGTTTACCAATCAACATTATTGACGATAAACCTGAAATCATTGGTGTGGATGCGCTCAGCGTTGACGAAGACGATTTAGCGTCAGGCTCAGACAGCAGCAAAGAGCCGTTGTTCGCCGAAGGCTATTTCACCACTACCCAAGGGGCCGATACGGTAGCGAGTTATCAGCTTGATACCAGCATCAACCCCATCGCTGGATTAACCTCGCAAGGTGAAAGTGTGGTATTGGGCGCGGCGACAGTTGATGCCAACGGTAACTACCTCTATCAAGCAAGTACTACCCCAAGCGGTCAGACGGTATTTAGCTTAGTGCTTAACGCAGATGGCAGTTATCGTTTTACCTTACAAGGGCCAATTGACCATGCGCAGGGGAGCGATGAGCTATTGGTGAATTTCAAGGTGGTTGCAACTGACTATGATGGCGACAGCGCCAACATTCTGCTGCCTGTCACCATTCATGATGATCAGCCAATCATCGCGGGCGTGCAAGCGCTCAGCGTTGACGAAGATGATTTAGCGTCAGGCTCAGACAGCAGCAAAGAGCCGCTGTTTGCAGAGGGAGTTTTTACTACTCAAAGCGCGGATAAGGTGGTGAGCTATCAGTTGGATACCAGCAGTAACCCGCTTGCAGGCCTAACTTCGCAAGGTGAAGCGGTGAGTTTGGGCGCGGCGACAATCGATGCCGACGGCAACTACCACTATCAAGCTAGCGCTGCACCGAGCGGCAATGCGGTGTTTAGTTTGGTGCTCAATGCGGATGGTAGCTATCGTTTTACCCTGCAAGGTCCGATTGACCATTCGCAGGGGAGCGATGAGCTGCTGGTAAATTTCAAGGTAGTGACAACCGATTATGATGGCGACAGCGCCAACATTTTGCTGCCCGTCACCATCCATGATGATCAGCCAATCATCACCGGCGTGCAAGCGCTCAGCGTTGACGAAGACGATTTAACGTCAGGCTCAGACAGCAGCAAAGAGCCGCTGTTCGCTGAGGGAATGTTTACCACTCAAAGCGCCGATAAGGTGGTGAGTTATCAGTTGGATACCAGCAGTAACCCGCTTGCGGGCTTAACCTCGCAAGGCGAAGCGGTGATCTTGGGCGCGGCGACAATCGATGCCAATGGTAACTACCACTACCAAGCCAGCACCACACCCAGTGGCAATGCGGTGTTTAGCTTAGTGCTCAATGCGGATGGTAGCTATCGTTTTACTTTGCAAGGTCCGATTGATCACGCCGCAGGCAGCGATGAGCGACTGGTGAATTTCAACGTGGTGGCGACGGACTATGATGGCGACGCCTCTGACATTCTACTGCCTGTCACTATTGTTGATGACAAGCCAACGATTGTCGGCATTCGCGCCGGTAGCGAACAGAGCGTGGATGAAGATGACTTAGCCACGATTGGTTCTGATCGTTCAGACAGCACCGTTATTGCTGGACATTTTGATGTGATTGACGGTGCCGATGGTATTGTCAGTTATCAATTATCGGATCTTGTAACGCCTGTCGAGAATTTAACGTCCGGTGGTCAAGAGATAGAGATCATCCAAATTTCAAGCAGTAATGGTGTCACTGTTTATGAGGCGGTGATTAAGAATACGACGGACGTGGTTTTTCGTCTCACGCTAAATGGCTCGGCCGATAGTTACCAATTTGAACTGCTTAAAGCCATCGACCACCCGACGGGTAATGGTGAAAATAGTTATATTTTAGATCTTCCGATTACCGCAACTGATAGAGATGGCGATGTTTCAGCGTCAGCGAGTTTGCCAATATCGATTGTTGATGATATTCCAACTTTGCATGATAAAAGCATCACTAGTGTTGAAAATACGGCGATAAAAACAGTCAATTTATTTAGCCAAGACAACAATACCTCACCGGATACTCAAGGTGCAGATCATGGTGCGATCACTAAATTTGTGGCCGTTGATGAAGCGGGTCGTGATATTCAATTTAGAGAGGCTAACAGCGTAAGTTTAGCTAATGAAGTTGAACTTAACGGAGTAACCAAAACAGTCACGGTTGTCGAAATAAAAAATGGTGTTGAGCGAGATTTGGGGACTTTAGCTATTGCACCAAACGGCAATGCGACTTTCAAACCCGTTTCTAGTTTAGATCATGGAGAAAATCCAACGATTTCATTTACTGTTAATGTGACAGCAGAAGACATCGATGGTGATAGTTCGACCGAGCAGTTGAATATTAATATTTTGGATCGAAATGCCACCATCACGGTTGCTAACGTGATTGGCGCTGAAGATGCAGGACGCGATGGCGTCACTATTTTGTTTAACGACCCCAATCAAATCACTAATAGCCAAGATAACCAGTCGGGTTTAGATACTTCACCACTTAAAGTGGATTTGCGAGTCAACCTGCACGATTTAGATCGAAACGAATCGCTTGGCGAAGTGAAAATCACGGCCAGTAATGCTCATGGTGATTTTTATTATCTCAACGACTCTGGTGTCTATGTCAAACTAGAGGTCGTCAGTGGACGCTTTGTACTACCGGCTGATGCGGTTGAGCAAAGTCTAACGGGCAGCGTGGCGAAGGTTGAAAACTTATATTTTGTGCCTGACCGTCACTATGCCAGCGCTAACGGTGGCTTCCAACTTAATATCGCTGTACAAGTTTTGAATAATGGCCTGCATGACCATAATGTGAACGGGAAATTGCGCATTGAGGTGGAAAGTGTGGCCGATATTGCTACTTGGACCTCAAGCAGCCAATTTCATTATGATGCAGTAGAAGATAGTGACAATATTACTCTCGATGTTTTAGCGCAGACACAAGATAACAGTACCCCCGAAACAATCCTGTATGAGATCCGCTTTACTCAAGGTGAAGGTGAGGCGCAGCTAGTTTATGCCGATGGTACGCTGGTTGTAATGAACTCGGATGCTTCAGGTCACTATTATCTTGTTAGTGCGAGTAACATTAACCAAGTACAAGTTGACCCCAATGATAACTTCAGTGGTCAGATCAAACTTGATATTACAGCGATCACGACCGAGCAAACTAACGCTCACGTTGGTAAAGAGAGCGCCCGATCAGAAACGAAAGAAATCGTGATAGATGTTAGCCCTGTTGCCGACATGGGTAGCTTCTCTGTCAATCGAATCAATGTTTTTGAAGATAATGCCGCTACGCAAAATACCGTTGACCCCACCACAGATCACGATCCCTTGTTATTAAGTGAAGTCATTACGATGGCCGGATCCGTTGATTCTGATGGTTCAGAAACACTCTATGTGCGTCTTTCTGATTTTTCAGAAACAGGTGTCACACTGATTTGGTTGGGAGCCGGAGCCAGCGAAATATCACAAATAACCGATGCCAATGGTCATACTTATTATGAAGTTCCTGAACAATATCTTGACCAAGTTGAAGTGCTACCCCCGTTGCATAGTAATGCTGATTTTACTTTCTCTGTTGAAGGCATCATTAAAGATAGCGTTACTCTTTCTACGGGTGCGGTGACAGATGAAATCTCGCTAGGTGCTAAGACGGTTAATGTTTCAGTTAAGGGCGTAGCAGACATTCCAACCATTGATTTTCACTCAAACAGTACTAACACTTGGAATGAATTTAGTGAAAATGGTCTGCAAGTGATTGAAACGACGATTGATGAAAATCAATCCGTTAGCTTTGGCTTTAGTGTGTTATCCGGTGAGCTTGCGGATAATCCAGCGGACAGCTCTGAGTCGATCACCGTTTTGCTGTCGAACATTCCAGATGGTGTCAAACTGTATGACAGTGTTGGTAGCGTGATTAACTTGGTATTTGTTGGTTATGATACTGCGCAGCAACCTATTTATCAGGCGAATCTAACTTCAGCGCAGGTTGATTCAGGTATTCGAGTTGAGCCATCGCATTCATCGACCGAAAACATTAACATCAAAATGACCACCATCGTTACTGAAAATGATGGACATACGCGTCAAATTGAGTCGGAAATTCGCATTAAAGTGGCACCGGTGATTGATGTTGTTGACAACTATCAATCACACTCGCTTGGTAACGAGGATAGCCGCATTAATGTTCATTGGCAGCCTGAAGAGGAACAGCATCTTGATGCTGATGAATATTTTGCCTCTGTTACACTTTCTGGCTTCCCAGCAGGTAGTACTATTTACGTCGATGGTGTTGTCACGGCCTTAGACAGTGACGGCAAGCTTATTTTGACCCCCGCACTGGGACAGAGCGATCAAGATTTCTCAGCGCAAGTGCTGACAACGGGTTACGTTCAAGTTCAGCCACCAGAGCACTCCAGTACTGATTTTACCTTGAGCACTGAGATTGTGGTTAAAGAGCAAGACAACGAATACGTCGATGCAATCAATTCTGGCGAAGGTATTGCTTCGAAAGTCATTCATGGCTCTGTTGATGTCACGGTAAGGCCGGTAGTTGAAGCTGATGGACAGCTGCGTGTTGAAGAGAACGGCGCAGTCATAAACAAGGTTGTCGCGGATGCCTCTGGTGCTATCTACTTTACGATTAATGATGCGGCCGGCGGCGAGCTTAATGCGAACGTTATACGCTTTGATAATGCAGACACTCAATCGACAGAAGGTTACCAATCATTAGAAGTGGTTGACCAACTGGTGGTGCGTTTTAGCAATATGACGCCACAGGTACTTGATCAACTACTGATTACTGGTGCAATTAATAATGGGGATGGTTCATGGACCATTGTTGATGAGCAGAATTTCAGTGTAAAAGCGCCGAATGGCCTGACATTGAGTAGTGGTAACGATCCTGATGGTGATGGTTATAACGACATCACTGTGACCATTTTTGCCCAAGTGTATGACCAAGGGGAAGATAGCTCTGAAGCCAAAGTGGTTCAACAAGTGCAATCAGAGCTCACCTTACAATTTCCGCTCACTGCTACGGGCAACAACACGGTAGCGGCTGACATTACTTTAGTTGGCAATGCGGATGATATTGTATTAGGCATCGAAGATAACGCTATTAATTTAGGTCAGCAAATCCAAGATAAATTGATGGTGAGCGCTTCAGGTTTTGATGGTGTAGAAGATGAGCTCAGTATTGTCATCGCGCAAAGTGTGCTGCCAGCGGGCGCAAGTTTATCTGGTGGTCATTTTGACTTCGTTGATGGCTTGTATGTATACAAAGGTACCGTTAATACCGATGGCTCGATTTCAGGGTTAGAAAATCTGCATCTGCATCTGCCCGAAGATTACGCGGGCGACTTTAATTTGCCGATCACTTTTGTAACGACAGACACGGCTTCTGGTGATGAAAAAACCTTCAGTACGCAAATCCCAGTGGCAGTTTCTCCGGTAGCTGATGTTCCCGGAACGCATCAACCGCAAGATGATGACACTACACCCAAAGCGACATTGACCATAGAAGGCACGCTTGGGTTAGATGCAAATCATCAGCCGACTTCAAGCTCGTCCGACGTTCCGACCAATGACGGCATAGGTTATGAAGATGGTATTATTCATCTTTCGCTCGATATTGATCTTGCTGATATTCGCAATAGCGCCACGGAAGGGCAAGAGGTGCTGAGCGAAGTCACCTTAACCCTACAAGGAACCAATATCGGAACCTTTGTTGATGCGCAAGGCAATGATCTCGGTACCAGTATCACTTTTAGTCAGCCTCAGCTACCTGCGGCATTAGACAATGTTTATTTCAAGCCCGCACCCAATTATCCGACTGGCGATGATGATAATACCGTCAACATTACCGTGGCGGGGAAAGTGACTGATATCACGCAATTTGATGATACCAATGCCAATGCGTTGGGAGTAGTCAATACCGATGCTGATAAACCATTTACCACACAAGTAAGTTTTGATGTGACGCCAGTGGTAGACGACGTCATTATTTCCAGTGGTGGTAGCAGTGATATTGAAGTGCATGGATTGGAAGATGAGTGGATTGTCCTTTCTAAACCGGGTTCTGAATTTACCGTTGATCTGACCGATACAGATGGCTCTGAGGTATTTGTGTCGATCAAGCTTACTGGGGTGCCAACGGATTTTGTCGTGAGTTCTCTCTCTTCTGACTATACCGTGAAAAATAATGGTGGTGGTGAGTGGAGCATTCAGATTAACAACCTAGCACAAACCTCGATCAATTTATCCGATATTGCGATGAAACCTGCGAAGAACTTTAGTGGCGAAGTGGAAATCGGCATCAAGGTCTTTACCCAAGAATCCTTGCTTGGTGTGCCTGTAGAGCATAACGGCAGCTTTAGATTGGATATTGCGCCCGTTGGGGATGTGGTGGATGTTGAACCAGTGACTAACGGCGCTGGCGATGAAGGCGTTGACATTGAAATTGATATCAACGCGCAAATTATCGATAAAGCCGATTCCATTGTAGCCGGTGCGAACCATAGTGAAAACTCGCCAGAAACGTTGCGAATTGAAGTTTCCGGGGTGCCAGATGGAGCAAGTATTGCATTGCCTGATGGTACGCTGGGGACTTACATCGGCGGTGGCGTATGGTTGTTGAATGCCGATGCGCAAAGCTTAGATAAACTGATTTTTAATTCTGGTGATTGGCATAAGGACACTTGGGCGGGAGATCTGACGATTAAAGTACAGTCGGTCGATACAGGGCTGGACGGTACTGAACATTTGGGGCCTGCGCGTGAGTTTACTGTTTCAGTTGATGTTCAGGCGGTCAATGATGCTCCCACCATTGATAGTGCTACGATCACCACAACGATTGATGAAGAGGCGGGGCAAAAAGTTACCGGCTTGAGTGTGAGTGATGTCGATTATGCAGGCTCACATGCCAACGACCCCATGACGGTGATTTTGAGCGTGAGCGAAGGTTTGCTCAGTGCCGTGATCCCCGCGTTAAGTTCTGTCACGCAGAGCACCAATTTGGCTGGAGAACTCGTCCTACAAGGCACGTTATCGGATATCAACGCACTACTTAATAGCAGCGATCCCGCCAGCGGCGTTTTTGTTGATGCCACCGCGATTGGTAGTGACCATATTGATCTGACAATTAAGGCCAATGATGGTGGTGTTTATGCCGACAATGTTTCTGGTATGGCGCTAGAAGAGACAGAAACCGTCAGTATTGCGGTGACGCCCAAAGCCAATACGC
This sequence comes from Vibrio sp. V23_P3S9T160, assembly GCF_963886625.1. Taxonomy (NCBI): domain Bacteria; kingdom Pseudomonadati; phylum Pseudomonadota; class Gammaproteobacteria; order Vibrionales; family Vibrionaceae; genus Vibrio; species Vibrio sp. V23_P3S9T160. Next base: position 58,426 of record NZ_CAWPDB010000193.1, on the reverse strand, counting down.
CGATATTAACCCTTGATCCGAGCTTTAATTATATGAAGCAGACGTATGTTAGCCAAAGTATCAGCGCTCAAGGTATTGCATTGCTGGGGTTAATCGCGGCATTAACGGATAGCCATGAAGTGTTGTCATTGGAGATCGACAGTCTGCCAAGTGGCGCTACGCTTTCTAGTAGCTCGGGCAGCGTGACTGAGCAAAGCGGGGTGTGGATTGTTTCCGCTGATGCTATCGACGGATTACAGGTTAGTGGGCTCGACTTAGGGCAACACACTCTGTCGGTAGCGGCTATCTCAACAGAAACGGATGGTAGCCGTGCAGCCTCTGCATCAATTGATATTGCGATTGAAGTATTGCCTGACGGTAGCACGATTGATCAATCAACGAACGGGGATGATGCGCAATTGCTCGCCGGTAATGTTGGGGCGCAGTTGCTAGGAGGCAGTGGTCATGATCACCTTGAAGGTGGCGATGGTGATGACTCCTTAGTGGGTGGTGGCGGAAATGATACCTTGATTGGCGGGCTTGGTGCCGACATCTTAACCGGGGGAAGTGGCGCTGACATATTTAAATGGACGCTCGATACTGTTGATGAGCAAACCGACACTATCACTGATTTCAACGCTGGTGAAGGTGATGTGATCGATCTCACTGATGTTGTGGCCGATTTACATTTGCCCATGGATCAACTGCTCGTTTCGCTACACACTTCTCATCAGATAGAAGCGAAAGTGATGACCAACACGACGGATGTGGAATTGGAAATTCTGACGGACAATAACGTACATCAAACCATTGTGGTGCAAGATCTTGCCAGCCAATTCAATTTTGATGGCATGGCGTCGATTGACATTGTTGGTTTCTTATTGGACAACAACATTATCAAGCATGACGTTTAAATAAAGAAAAAGTGCACCCAACGGCTTCAGGCTCAGTTGGGTGCACTTTTTTATTTAGCAGTAAACACACCCCAGCGCTGTATCAGTCTGGGGCATTTACAGTGGGTTAACCAATGATGATTTGGCTCAGCACATAACCTAAACAGCACGCACTCACGACGCCAATTAAACCGACGGACATGAACGAGTGGTTGAAGTAGTACTTACCGATTTTGGTGGTTCCTGTGGTATCAAAGTTGACCGTTGCAATATCTGACGGATAGTTTGGAATGAAAAAGTATCCGTACAATGCGGGCATTAAGCCTACTAGTAGCGCAGGTTCTAAACCTAGCCCGAGGCCTACAGGTAACATCATCACCGCTACTGCGGCTTGTGAGTTCACCACAACAGAAACAATGAATAGTGCAAGCGCGAAGGTCCAGTGATGGTCGGTAACCATCTCAACAATGCCTGATTTAAACTGCGGCATCGCGTATTGGAAATAGGTATCCGACATCCAAGCGATACCGAAGATGGCAATTGCCGCTACCATACCTGATTTGAATACCACACCGTTTGGTACATCTCGTGGGTCGGTTTTGGTTGCCAGTAAAATGATACCGCCAAAGCAGAGCATCATCATCTGGATAACCACCGCCATACTGATCGGTTTACTGCCTTCAACAATAGTGCGTGTTTCTGGCACCATCGCTAGCACGACTATGGTTAATATCGCACCAATGAAAATCAACACAGAATTACGCGCTGCCGCGGGTAACGTTTCATTCAGCGTTGTCGCGGTTGTGTTTAGGATTTTCTCTTTCCACACTGGATCTTGTAGACGTTCTTGATACTCAGGATCATCATCTAGTTCTTTCCCGCGGCGCAAGCTGTACAAAGACATCAACAGCGTACCGAATAAGGTCGCAGGTACAGTGACCAGCAAAATAGAGAGCAAGGTGATCTCGTGTTGAATATTCGACAATTGAGCAAGGTAGTAGACAACGGCCGCTGAGATTGGGGAAGCGGTAATCGCGATTTGCGAAGCAACAGAAGACGCAGCCATTGGACGTTCAGGACGGATCCCATTTTTCAATGCCACATCACCAATGATCGGCATGATGGAATACACCGCATGGCCAGTACCCAGCATAAACGTCATTGCGTAAGTGACGAACGGTGCAATCAAAGTGACATTTTTCGGGTTCTTACGCAGTAAACGTTCTGCCACTTGCAGCATGTATTTCAATCCGCCAGCCGCTTCGAGTATTGAAGCACAGGTGACAACGGCAAGAATGATCAACATGACGGTGATCGGTGGTGATGTGGGTGGCATTTTGAAGACAAAAACTTCAATGACCAAGCCAATACCAGAAACCACACCAAGGCCAATACCACCGTAGCGTGAGCCTATATAGAGCATTAATAGCAGGAATAAAAATTCCAAATACAACATATCTGTTTCCTATCCAAAGGTGTTAATGAAAATATTGTCTAACGTAACGTTAAAAAAAGATGAAACCTTGTTCACACAACCATTTACCCTATAAATGAAACGACATTAATCAGAGATTGCTCACGCATTTTATTCAATAAGTAATGAATATGAATAAACAAATGTAACCATTTTGTTGTGCTACAGGTGGGTTGGCGTTAATGATGAAGCTTATTTTCTCGCCGCGTAGGCTGTTTGCCGATCGCTAACCTTAATTTAAGATAGCACAAAGTGAGCTATTGGCCTTTGGGCGTTGGAATGAAATGCATATGAGGAAACTCATCGTCCATTTGGTAGTGCGTAAACCCAAATCGCTGATACAAAGCACCGACGGGGCTACCTTGCAAATAACAGAGCTTACAAGGGTATTGAGTCAGATTGGCTTGGTTGACGACCAGTTGTAATACTTTGCTACCCACTCCTCTATTTTGAAAATCAGGCAGAATAAAAAAGCGCGAGAAGTAAAGCGTTTCATGCTTGCTCTGCAGTAAATAAGTGCCAATCGGTTGGCCATCAGCGCAGATGATCGTTGGTAGACCAGAATGCCATTCTTGGCGATGCAGCACTTGCTGCAACTCTTCATCCCAGCCAAATATCGCCGTAATAGCATCCATTTCTGCGACTTTTTTTAGATCAAAAGCAAATTGATAATCGCTGTCACTTGCGGGGCGAAAGGTTACCTTCATACGTTTATCTTTTTGTTTAATACGTTGCTTACCAAGATATCAATCGTCGGCGTATTCATGGGCAATCGAAATAAAGCGTTCTTCTATTGCCAAGAAGGCATCAATGACTTCAGGGTCAAAATGGCTTCCTCTTCCGTCCAAAATAATCCCTTTCGCATCGGCGTGAGGCATCGGCTCCTTATAGATGCGTCGGCAAATCAGAGCGTCATAAACATCAGCGACAGCCATTAACCGTGCGCTGAGCGGTATAGCATCACCTTGTAAACCGTTAGGATAGCCAGAGCCATCCCATTTTTCATGGTGCCCATGGGCGATCTCTTTCGCCATATCGATAAGGTCATTTTTCGCGCCTGACATCTTTTCCGCTTTTTCTAGCGCACGTAGCCCTAAGCTGGCATGACCTTTCATGATCTCAAACTCATCACTGTCCAGTTTTCCTGGTTTTAATAGTATGTTGTCGGCGATGCCCACTTTACCAATATCGTGTAAAGGGGCGGCTTTAAAGTAGGTATTAATAACATTCGGCGTTAGCTTTTGTTGATATTTTGGCAGCTTAGCCAGTTGCTCGGCTAACGCTTTGACGTAATGTTGTGTTCGCAGGATATGGTTACCAGTATCTGGGTCTCTGGTTTCAGCGAGGCTGGCGAGAGCATACACGACCGCGTCTTGCATTTTATCCAATTCATTTGAACGTTTTATCACCTCTTTTTCCAAGTAGCCATTTTGGTTCTTCAGTATGTCTTTTGAGATCTTGTTTTGCAGGTGAGTATCTACTCTGGCTCTTAGCAACGGTACGCTTACGGGTTTGTATACATAGTCAACCGCACCTAACTCAAAGCCTAGTTTTTGATCTTCAGGGTTATCTTTTGCGGTCAGAAAAATCACAGGGATGTCTTGGGTGTTAGGGTTTGCCATGATCTTTTGTATGACTTCAAAACCTGACATTTCCGGCATAACAATATCGAGCAACACTAGGTCAATAGAAAACTTGTCTAAGATACTGAGCGCCATCGGGCCTGATTTAGCGGCCTTGACATGATATCGGTTAGCCAACCCCTGTGACATAAATGCAAGGTTATCTGGCGAATCATCGACGATTAACACGGTACAATTGTCCAAGTTTTCGATGGGCATGAGTCTTTCCTAATAAAAAATAGCAATTGAGCGGCGAAGGTTGGGTTTAAGTCTAAACTTATCAATAACTATAGCTAATCTCAGCGTTAGTAGAGTGAGAAAATTATTAAGAAGGCGCTTCACATGCGATCCATCCGAACTTTATTCACCGTCTTATTTATTGCTATGGGATTATGTTCCATTGCGATGTTTAGTATCACAGACAAAGTGGCCGCTCTGAGAACTGAGAGCCGACAACTGAACGACGAACTTTACCGTTTCTATCGTCTGTCACAAGAGTTGAAGCAGAGCTCAGATCACTTAACCAAATTTGCCCGAGCCTACGCTTCGACTGGCGATGAAAAGTGGCTCAACCTTTTTAATTATGTGCTGAGCGTCAGAAATGGTTCTGTGCCTTTACCGAAAGGGAATGAGTACGAATTTTGGGATGTCGTTGCACAAAACAAACTACTTGCCCGCTCACTGGGTGGCGCACCAGACAACCCTTCGTTACTCGATAGAATGCGTCTTTCGGGCATTGAATCGGTGGAGTTTTTGGAGCTCAAAAATGCGCTTACTTTGTCTGATTCACTGGTGTCACTCGAAAGAGAAGCCTTCATGGCCATCAAAGGATGGAAAAAGAATAGCCAAGGCGAATTTGTCGACACAGGTGAGCCGGATCTGGAATTGGCTCGGGCTATTCTCTATGGTGACCAATACTTCGCGGGAAAGGCGAAAATTATGCAGGCGATTGGTTCTGCGCATCAATCGATCATGCAACGCATGGAGCAAAACATTCAACGTGCCGATAGCGAAGCGCTGCGTTATGAATGGATAAACTTGGCGTTAGTATTAACCTTACTCAGCGTGATCATCGCCTCCTTTGTTCTGCTGTGGCGTCTTTACATCAATCCGTTAAGTCAGCTACTCAAAACGGTTGTGACTCAAGTCAAACGGGAAGATTACGCTTTTACGATCACTCAAACCGCCTATGCAGAGCTGCAACATTTTATCGACAGTTTGAATGTGGTGTTTCATCATATCGCTGAGCAGCTTAGCCAAAATACTTTACTTAAAGATTTCAATATCATCCTGCGCAAAAACGATTCTACGGACCGTTTGTGTAATGAAGTTACGCAATTCTTACTGCATCAATTTCCTTTGGAAATGGTTGGCATGTACATCTATCAAGAGGGCGTATTAAAACGAGTGGCTGGGGTGGGTTATGGTGAGCATTCGGCCAGAGAATACACCGATCCATCATCGACGCAGCTCAGTGTGTTGCTCAGCGGTCAGCCCTATGCGATGAAAGCACTCGATGGCAACTGTCACATTGAATTTAACGGTGGCAAGTTAGTCATTAACGAAGTGTATTATTTGCCGCTGCACGTCAATCAGCATCCTGTCGCTTTACTAGAGCTTGGCACTATCGGGTCGTTGTCGAGTTTGCAATTCCAGTGGTTATCGCAAATGTTGGATGACTTATCGGTCAGTATTCAATTGAGCCAAAACATTGAAATTCAGCGACGAGCCGAGCAGAAAGTACTCGAACAATCTCAACTGAATCAAGAGATCCTCGATGCGACGCCGAACCCCATGTATTGCTTGTCGGCCTCGGGTACGTATCTCACCATTAACGCTAAGTTTATGGATTTAGTTGGCCTGTCGGCCGAGCAAATTATCGGTAAATCGCCGCAAGATATCTTTCAAAATGAAACGGCGACCATTTTTGCCCAAGTACATAAAAGGCTTGGAGAGGAGCAGTCTTCGCAAGATTACGAATTGTCTCTCTATGACGCTTCACACCACAAAAGAGAGATGTTGGTATACGAAGCTTCTTTCCAAAATAATCGCGGTGAAGTCTCTGGAATTGTCGGAATTTTGCTTGATTTAACCGATCGCAAGCAGATGGAAGAGCAGTTAAGAGAAGCTAAAGAGACCGCGGATGCCATGAGCCAAGCCAAAGGCGATTTCCTTGCGAACATGAGCCACGAGATCCGTACACCAATGAATGCCATTTTGGGCATGGCCCATCTAGCACTCAATACCGAGCTCAATCCTACGCAACAAAAATACATTTCACGGATTAATGAATCGGCGAAAAACTTGCTTGGCATCATTAACGACATTTTGGATTTTTCCAAAATAGAGGCGGGCAAGCTGAATGTTGAGCACATTGATTTTAGCCTTGATGAGGTATTGGATAACCTCACCACCTTGATTTCGCTAAAAGCCCAAGAGAAAAACATCGAGTTTTTATTAGATATCGACCCACATATTCCTGTGGGCTTGGTGGGCGACCCGCTGCGTTTGGGGCAAGTTCTCGTTAACTTATGTGGCAATGCGGTGAAATTTACTGAACAAGGGGAGATCATCGTTTCGGCGCGAGTCGTGGGGCAAAACGACGCCAACGTGACCTTGAAGTTTACCGTTTCTGATACAGGTATTGGCATTGCTGAATCTAACGTAGCCACTCTATTCTCTGCATTTTCTCAAGCTGATAATAGCATTACTCGCCAATATGGAGGCACGGGCTTGGGGCTTAGCATCAGTAAACAGCTAGTCGGATTGATGGGTGGCGACATTCAAGTTCGCAGTGAAGAAGGGTCAGGATCCACCTTTGAATTCACGGTTGAGTGTGGCCTGCAAGAAGCCAAAATGCGCGATATCGCTAAGCCACTCAGCGCTCTAGCAGGCAAACGTGCGTTGGTAGTCGATGATAATGACTCGGCGCGCAATATTTTAATGACCTTGCTCAATGCGATGCATTTTGAAGCGAAGTCAGTCAGTAACGGTTTTGAGGCGCTAGATGAAATTCGCAATACGCATTTTGATATGCTGTTTATTGATTGGAATATGCCGGGTATGAATGGCATAGAGTTGCTGCAGAGAATGAAAGCATTGGGTGTTTTTGATAACACCAAACGATTCCTCGTCACGGCTTACGGCCGAGAAATCTCCTTGGTGGGAGAAAACAGTAAATTAGTCGATGCCTTGATTGTGAAACCTGTGAACCCATCAAATCTCCTTGATGCCATTATGGACAGCTACGGCATCGAGCAATTAAGGCAGAGCCATGAGTATCTTGATCATGATACAAGGCCAACATTTATTGGGCAAAAAGTGCTTTTGGTAGAAGATAACGAAGTGAACCAAGAGGTGGCTTTCGGCCTGTTAGAAAGTACTCAATTGAGCATTGTCCTTGCTAATAATGGACAAGAAGCTTTGACGAAATTGCAGCAAGAAGCTTTTGATTTAGTGCTGATGGATATGCAGATGCCCATTATGGATGGTATCAGTGCGACGAAAGAGATCCGCCAACATGAGGAGTGGAAAACGCTACCGATTGTTGCAATGACCGCCAATGCGATGTCTTCAGATGTCGAGCACTGTTTAAATGCAGGTATGAATGATCATGTGGCGAAACCAATTGATGTACAGCGCTTGTACCACGTACTACGCAAATATTTAAAGGCGGATGAAACCACGCCAGTACCCTCTACGGTATTACCGAATCAAGTGAAACCGAGCACTGGCTACCCAGAATTGACGGGTATTGATGTGGAGCAAGCGATTTTCCGAATTGGTGGCAATGCGCAGCGATACTTTGAAATATTGGATCACTTCCTTGCCAGCCAGCAGCAAGAAATAGCCGCATTCCCTAAATTGATTGATAAGGGGCAGTGGGAAGAGGCAGAGCGAGTGATGCACACCCTAAAAGGTTCAGCGGCTAATCTAGGGATTGAGCCTATTGCGCAGCTAGCCAACGAGATGGAAGGGGTAGTACAGCGACATACGAAACCCGCCATTCAAGATCTCAACACGGTATCAAAGTTGATGTCTACTTTGTTGGATGAGCTAAGAGATTGGGAGCAGACACAATTACATCCGCAGCAAGAGCACCGTGATATTGCGTTGCTCTACCAACAATTAGTGCAATGTGTTGAAAACTACGATGCTGATGCGATTCATATGATCCACCAAATTAAACAATGCAATTTATGGTCTGACGAGCAAAAGAAAAGTTTGATGCATGCGATTGAAGATTTTGATTTTGAAGCGGCTAAAGAGGTATTGGCTCAGTTGCCAGTACCGACTGAAAAATAAGTTGAAGCATGATGGTACTTAAAGTTGACGCAATAATTGTGGCGTAAAATTCGACATTTTGGCCATTCTCATCCTATGCTAAAAGCAATAATAATAATGAATAAACAGAAATAATTTCGTTGATAAATGAAGAAGGATACTTTTATGAATATCAACAACACCATGAAGCTCGTGTTTGCTGTCATCGGTATTGGTATTGTCATTAGTGTTGTGACGGTATTGCAGCTCAATGGGCTGATGCAACAAGTTGACAACATGGCTCAAGTTCGTTATCAATCTTACCAAGCGGCCGATGAGCTTCGTCAAAGCTCCGATGACTTAACTCGGTTAGGCCGGACTTATGTGGTCAGTGGCGATGAAAAATACGAAAAAATGTACATGGATATTCTTGATATTCGTAATGGTAAGAAACCTCGCCCGCAGAACTATCACACGATATATTGGGACCTTGTGTTGCAATATGGACAAAAACCTAAAGCAGACGGTAAGAATATCTCTCTCAACCAAATGATGACGGATCTTGGTTTTACTCAGCAAGAGTTTAGTTTGCTCAAAGAAGCTCAAGCTAATTCAGATGGCTTAGTGAACATGGAAGTCAAAGCGATGAATGCGGTTAAGGGGCTTTACCCTGATAGCAATGGCAACTACACCGTTAGAAAAGAGCCAGACCGTAATATGGCGATTTCTCTCTTACACAGTAATGAATACCATCAAGAGAAAGCCAAAATCATGGCTCCGATTGATAAGTTCTTTATTGAATTAGAAAATCGAACCAATAAACAATTCATGGATGCGGCGCAGAAAGTAAAAAGTACGGTATTGATTGGTAATATCTCCTTAATTAGCGTTTTTGTTATTGCCATTATTGGGTATGCCATTGTTAACCGAAAAGTAGTGAAGCCGATTGATACCATGGCTAAATTGCTACAACAAGTAGACAAAAATTCTGATTTGACTTTGCGAGTTGACGATAACAGCCACAACGAACTGGGTATAATCGGCGGCACCATTAATAAGGTGCTTGGTAGTTATGCCACCACCATTAGCAAAATAAACCAAGTAAACCATACCATTTCGGCCATCTCTGAAACGATAAGCGATGTCACCAAACAAAACGTCAAAGTGGCGAATCAGCAAAATCAAGAACTTGAAATGGCGGCGACGGCGATGGAAGAGATGACATCGGCGCTCTCTAGCGTGGCGGAAAGCACCACCATGGCAGAAGAGTATGCGGGCAGCGCGGAAAAAGAAGCCAGTACCAGTAAACAGGTCTTTGATAAAACGACCCATGAATTCGGTGAATTAGAGGGTGAATTTACCAAAACATCCGAGATCATCCAGCAACTTGCGAATGAGTCTAATAACGTTGGTAATGTGCTTGATGTGATTAAAGCGATTGCTGAACAAACCAACCTACTGGCATTGAACGCGGCGATAGAGGCTGCTCGTGCGGGTGAGCAAGGTCGCGGTTTTGCGGTGGTAGCGGATGAAGTACGCTCACTTGCCCAACGAACTCAACAATCGACGGGTGAGATCGAGAGCATGATTTCGATGCTGCAAGAGAAAGCAGAACAATCGACCAAAACGATCCGGGTGAGTGCTGATAAAATGCAGTCAACGCGCTCTAATATGTCGGTGGCGAACGAAGCGCTTGGTACCATCCAAGGATCGGCGATTGAGATCCATAAATTGAATACGTCGATATCGGCTGCGACAGAAGAGCAATTGGCTGTGAGCGACGAAATTTCCAGCAATCTTAGTAACATTAAAGCCCTTTCGGGTGATATGAACGTTGCCATCAATCAACTCGGGCCTGTCGTTGTTGATTTGCAACGTAATGTCGATGAGTTAAACAGCGCGATTAAGCACATCCGCACTTAAATTTAATATCCTCTCCTTGCTATTTTTTAGGCTCTCTATATTGAGAGCCTTTTATTTCGGCAAAATTTTTATTTGCAGAATGATGCCCACTTAAGTGGTCACGGCAATACCGCAAGGTAAGCGATAAGTTAAAGCTCTTGCTTCGACTGACTTTTTCTTGCCAAACGTTGCCAAGGTAAAGAGAGCAAAATGAAGATAGTCAGAGCATACAGCATTGACCAGTCTAAGCAGATAAATACCGCAGTGCAGAGGATCAACGAAATTGCCGCCAACAGTTTGTTGATGCCACTGAGCAATTTATAAGCGGCGAACATCGCTAACAGATAAACTAAGACAAAGATTCCATTCGCAAGTTTTAGGAAAAATTCCAGATTGAGACCAGACCATTCACCAAGCAAGCAAGAAGCCATTAATACAACTCCAACAGCAATGGTTGCATTGGCTGGGACGCCGCGGATTGAAATTCTGGCGATTGCGCTTTCTGGTCGATATTGCCTTGCTTGTGCCCACACCATGCGAGATAAGCTTTGCGTGTATAAATTGATGCTCGCAAAGCATGCAAAAAAGCCGATAAGGCTTATCACCGTTGCCAAACTGCTACCAAAAATTTGTTCGCTCAGCCAAGGAATGGAGGTGCTATCAAATTCTGCGCTGCCATACGCACCAAATTTAAGGATGACCACCGAGCATGCCCAATAGGTGATTCCAGCCACAAAGCAGCCGACAATGATCGCGATTGGAAAATCGCGCTGTGGGTTTTTAAACTCTTCTCCCATATGAGCGAACGCTTCAATCCCGACGAAACACCAGAACATCACTCCGAGTGCGGCGCCAATCGGCCAAATACTGTCCGTGCTGAGTGCGGGCATGGTTAAATCTGCAGCACCAACATCGCCTATCCAGAAAAAAGCACCAACTAATACGAAAATGCTCAGCGCAATAACGGTTTGTAACTGACCGGAAGATTTGGTGCCCGCCAAATTGACCGCAATCAGCAACAGTACGGTTAATACTTGCGCCATCATCGCCGAGTTCAGTGGCGCAGGGAGAAGTTGTTGAGCAAAGCCTGCCGCCAATGCGACAGCGGCCGGAACGCCGACAGGGATCACGCTGACAAAAAGCCAAGCAACCGAGCGTTCCAACTTAGCGTTAAAAGCTTGGCGGACAAAGTAGGCGGTTCCGCCGGCGTTAGGGTAACGCTTACCCAGAGCGGCAAACGTCAGTGCAATCGGGCAAATCGCCACAAACAGTAGTAGCCATGCCCACAGTGAGAGCTCACCTGCAATACCAGCGGCAATCGCTGGGATCATAAATAACCCTGTTCCCATTAAAGTGGTGGAAAGTTGTCCAATACCAGACAGCAAGGTGATCTCTTGTTTTAACTTATTCACGGCTTCCGTTCCCAAATATCGTTCTGGCGGTTAGCATACGCTGAAGCGAAATAATATGCATCTATCTCAGTTTGCCTATGCCCATTGGGTGCAACGGCTCACCTGCAATATCAGGCCGTTTGGGCAGCGCCACATTCAGGTAGCGTTATGCGAGTCATTTCGTTATCGTCATTACCTTAAATCACCGAAACAACAGCGAGAAATCCATGACATTCACCGTTTGGTTATCACTATTTACCATTTGTATTTTAGGCGCGATGTCGCCAGGGCCAAGCCTAGCTATGGTGGCCAAACACAGCCTCGCTGGTGGGCGTAAAAATGGGTTTGCAACGGCGTGGGCGCACGCATTTGGTATTGGTGTCTATGCCTTCATTACCTTAATTGGCTTAGCGGTTGTACTGCATCAATCCCCCTTACTGTTTAAGACAGTAGGCTATGCAGGCGCGTTGTATTTGGCCTATTTGGGTATCAATGCATTACGTTCCAAAGGGGGCGTGGCGGCTAAATTAGAATCGGGTGAGACGGTCAGTGTGTGGCAGTCGGCTAAAGAGGGATTATTGATTTCTCTGCTTAGTCCTAAAATAGCGCTATTTTTCATCGCGTTATTCAGTCAATTTGTCGCCATCGGCAACGAACTGAGTAGCAAAGCTATTATTGTGTTAACACCATTTTTAGTGGATGGGCTTTGGTATACGTTCATCACCTTAATTCTTTCTAGCCCAATATTACTCGATAAACTGCGCGCGCGTGCCGTATTGATTGACCGTTTGTCGGGCGTAGTACTGATTGCGCTTGCCATCCGTGTCGTCATGACTCTTTAGCTAATACCAAAAAAGCGGGAGGAAATGCCTCCCACTTCTAATGAGTTTCGCCGTGCCAATGAAAGAGGGCGAATAGGGTTTTCATCGATAGTGTGCTTGAGTTTTTTCTTCATATTCACCTTCAATAACGTAGCCGCTTTTTGACGTAAAGGTGTGGCGCTTGAGCTGCTTTTCTATACGTTTGCCAGTGATGATCGCTGCAATAGCGAGAGGAATGGCGAGCAGCAAACTCAGCATCAACGCGAAAAACCCTACAACCAGCGCAAATGTAGTCACAATAAATCTATTCATAACCTGTACCTCTTTCTGAATTGAAGCTAGGTTAACGCAGCCAAGATGAATCCAACATGAATGTTGTGTCTCTAATTTTTGGAGTTGCATGGACCTTCCACAATATTGGGACGCTGGCAGACAGTTCAAACTTGAGTCATTTTGACATTTTGGTGTCTTTGTTCGTTATCTTTTTGGTAGTCAAATTGACATTATCGTTGTGTGGTTTTTTATTTATTCTTTTTAAAAACAAGTGGTTATATGTTGGCATGTATTATGCCCTAAAGGCTTCGGATAATAAGCGTGATCGACACGCCTCAAATAACTGGAGCTAAAATAATGTTCTGTATTCAATGTGAACAAACCATTCAAACCCCTGTGGCAAAAGGTTGTGCCTACTCTCAAGGCATGTGCGGTAAAACGGCTGAAGTTTCAGACTTACAAGATGTACTAGTGTATTCATTACAGGGCGTCTCTTTTTGGGCCAATTTAGGTCGAGCGTGTGGTGTGATCGATCAAGAAATTGACCAATGGGCTCCCAGAGCCTTCTTTGCCACGTTAACCAATGTCAATTTCGATCCTGAACGTATCCTTGAACTCGTTCAAGATTCCACGCAGTACCGCCAGCGTTTGGAAGAGAACGTGAGAGCTGCTGCGGTATTAGTCGGATTTGAATTGCCTGAGCTCTCTGCTGCTGCCAAATTTGAATTACCACAGACCAAAGAGGCGCTGTTGGCCTTTGCACCGATAGCAGCCGTTAACCGTGGGCGTGAAAGCTTGCATGAAGATGTGATTGGCTTGCGTTTGCTTTGTTTATATGGGTTAAAGGGTGCGGCGGCTTACTTAGAACACGCTCGCGTTTTAGGCCAAAGTGATCAAGCCGTGTACGCTGAATACCACCAAATTATGGCTTGGCTTGGCACTGATCCAACTGACCTACAAGCGTTACTCGATACGGCAATGCAAATTGGTATGGTCAATTACCGCATTATGGAGATGTTAGATATGGGTGAAACCGAAACCTTTGGTCACCCTGAACCTACGAGCGTCAATGTGAAAACGGTAGCGGGTAAGTGCATCTTGGTTTCAGGCCATGACTTGCATGATCTGGAAAAAATTCTGCAACAGACTCAGGGCAAAGGCATTAATGTCTATACCAATGGTGAGATGTTGCCTGCTCACGCTTACCCGCAGCTAAAGAAATATCCGCACCTTGTGGGCAACTATGGTAGTGCTTGGCAAAATCAGCAAAAAGAATTTGCTAACTTCCCCGGTGCAATCGTGATGACATCAAACTGCTTGCTCAACCCGAATGTGGGGCAGTATGCCGACCGCCTATTTACCCGCAGTATTGTCGGCTGGCCGGGTGTGGCACACGTTGAAGGTGACGATTTCAGTGAAGTGATCGAGTGCGCGTTAGCCCAGCCCGGTTTTAAACACGATGAAATAGAGCAACATATTACGGTTGGTTTTGGTCGTAATGCATTGATGGCGGCCGCGCCAGCCGTGATTGAACAAGTCAAACAAGGCCACATCAAACACTTCTTCCTTGTGGGAGGTTGTGATGGTGATAAATCTGAACGCAGTTACTACACTGATTTCACGGCGCAAGTGCCGGAAGATAGCCTCATTTTAACGTTGGCGTGTGGAAAATTCCGCTTCAATAAAAATCAGTTTGGTGACATCAATGGCATACCGCGTCTATTAGATGTTGGCCAATGTAACGATGCGTATTCAGCGATTCAACTGGCACTCGCACTGGCCAGTGAGTTTGATTGCGGTGTGAATGATCTCCCACTGACATTGGTTCTTTCTTGGTTTGAACAAAAGGCGATCGTTATCCTACTGACGCTACTCGCATTGGGTGTGAAAGGAATTTATACCGGCCCAACCGCACCAGCATTCCTCACCGAAAACTTGATGAATATTTTGCAACAAGAGTTCGATCTGCGTGGGATTACTACTGCTGAGAATGATTTAAAAACGATTTTGGCTGCGTAATCGTCAGCATTAGGCTCTGCGTATTCAGAGCCTAATGCCGCTTCAGATGTTTGAATAAAGCATGATTTGAAAAAAGTATTGTATGAGGGATGGGTATGTCAGCTTGGGCTTACCAAGATGTGCTTGAATTAACTTGCCGCCGAAAATGGGCAGAAACCGAGGAAAGCGTCAGTTTTGAACTGGCCTCGAAAGAAGAGAACGCCTTTCATTTTAAACCGGGCCAATTTGCAACTTTAGGCTTTGAATTACCAGAAGGCGTGGCGTTTCGTGCTTACTCCATCAGTTCAATTCCACAGCAAAACTTTCTGCGCTTTACGGTTAAGCGAGTAGTAGGCGGAAAGGTTTCAAACCATATTGTTGATGCATTGAGTGTTGGTGATACGGTCTCGGTGCTACAACCGCAGGGTGCATTTAACAGTGTAGATTGCGCGCCGAAACGAAAAGTGACACTGATCAGTGCGGGTTGTGGTGTTACCCCTGTGATGGCTATGGCGCAACAATGGCTGCGACAAGGCGACATTGAGATCGATTTTATTCATGTCGCCAAAAGTGTTTCCGACACCATTTATTACTCAGAGCTACAACAACTGGCACAATGTTATCCGCAGTTTCATTTAAAACTTCTGCTCAAAGAGGCAAAGGGCAGCTCGCATTCACAAGGGCGGCTGAGTCAGGCTTGGTTAGTCCGATTGTGCCCTGATATTGCCGAGCGCAGTGTGTATCTGTGCGGTCCCGTTAGTTTTATGCAAGATGTTAAAAGCTACCTACAACGGCTGAATTTTGATATGGCACACTTCTTTGAAGAGAGTTTTACGCCATCAGTGTATGAAAGCGAAGTGAGCCACCACAAACAAGAGAGCTCAGATCAAGACGAGATTGAGCCTCAGGAGGTGACAGTCAGCACGCCAGCGTTTGCATCATCCGTGACCGTGAAAAAGGGCAGTTTACTGCTCGATGCGTTAGAGAAAGGTAACGTACCAGTGATTGCGGCTTGCCGAAGTGGGATATGCGGATCGTGCAAATGCAAAGTGAAGGTGGGTATGGTCGAGCGTTTGAGCACCGAAACATTGAGTGCACAAGAGATTGAACAAGGCTATGCCTTAGCGTGTTCGAGCAGATTAGTTTCGGACGTTGAAATCTCATTGAACTGATCACTTCATAAAAAAGCCGCCTTATATCAAAAGGCGGCAAGCAGGGGGAGGTGAGATAAACACTCACTATTATTATGTTGTGGAGATAAAAACAATATTAAGCCGTTTACTGGGCTATAGCTGGGAAAGTTCGGTAACGAACGCCCATCATCTGCTCCATACAATGTACAACTTGGCCGCTGTAGCCAAATTCATTGTCATACCAAATGTAGAGCACGCAACGGTTGTCTTGAGCGATCGTCGCTGCGCCATCAACCACGCCAGCATGGCGAGAGCCAACCAAATCACTGGAGACAATTTCTGTTGAGTCGGTGTAATCAATTTGCGCTGAAAGTGGCGAGTTAAGCGCCATTTCACGTAAATACGCGTTAAGATCTTGCTTATTCACTGCATTGGCTAAGTTGAGGTTAGCCACGGCCATCGACACGTTTGGCGTGGGGACACGAATCGCATTACCGGTTAACTTACCCGCGAGTTCAGGTAACGCTTTGGCAACTGCCTTGGCGGCACCCGTTGAGGTTAACACCATGTTGAGCGATGCGCTGCGGCCACGTCGTTCACCTGAATGGAAATTGTCGATAAGGTTTTGGTCATTAGTAAAAGAGTGCACCGTTTCGATATGGCCAGAAAGTACGCCATATTGATCATGAATTGCTTTCAATACCGGCGTGATAGCGTTGGTGGTGCAACTGGCGGCTGAGATAATGGTGTCTTCGGGCTGAATATCAGCGTGGTTTACGCCGAACACGATATTTTTAATCTCACCTTTGCCGGGTGCTGTCAGCAGCACTTTACTCACACCTTGGCAGCTCAAGTGTTGACTAAGCCCTTCGCTATCACGCCAAACACCAGTATTGTCGACCACTAACGCGTTATGAATACCATAGTGTGAGTAATCAACCTCTTGCGGCTTATTGGCGTAGATGATTTGGATATAATTGCCGTTGGCAATAATGGCATTGCGAGCCTCATCGATGATGATGCTGCCGTTAAACTGGCCATGAACTGAGTCACGGCGTAGCAAGCTTGCCCGTTTTTCTAAATCTCCTGCTTTACCCCCACGAACGACAATCGCTCGCAAGCGTAGTGGATAGCCCGGGCCACTTTTTTCTATCAAAAGACGAGTCAGCAAGCGACCAATACGACCAAAACCGTACAGCACCACATCCTTAGGTTCACTGAGTGTTTCACCATTCAACGCACCATTAAGCGCCGTTAGCAGGTAATCCTCAAGGCCATGTTCATCATCATGTTGTTGCCAAAATTGATGAGCAAGTTGGCCAATGTCGATACGACATGGCGACAGAGCAAGCGTGGTCAACTTTTGTAAAATCGGCATCGTTTGCTGGGTTGAAAGCGCCTCACCTGTGTAGCGACGAACAACACGATGTGCCTTGATGATATCAATGGTGGTGGCGTTGATGAGTGTTTTTCCAAACAAAACCACTTCAACACCTTGTTGGCGATAAAGCTGGCCGATGAGGGGGGGCATAGATTCAGCAATCGTTTGGCTGGCTTGCCAGTCTGAGAGATGTTTCTCTGGGCTCATATTGACTTGGGACCTTTCACGTTATGTTAAGCAGTAATGTTCACAGTGTAGGGCTGGTGAACGCGTACCTTGCACGGTCATCTGTGCTGAGATACAAGTCGATGTTTATTGTTGTTTTTATGTGGCCGGATTGTAAATGTGGAATGGTTATTCTGCTAGCAAAAATAATGGCGACATTTTTTACTGAAAACTAGGTAAAAATCAGCGTATTGAGTGTTTTTTGGCGGTGGTTAGAGATATTGACAAATTCTAAAGTCGCGACTTATTTTGTGATGATAATGGTCTGCTTCAAATATTTGATGCCTGAGGTTTTTCCTTTTTCATAAAAATGAGATTAGATTCAAATTGTTATCTTAAAATGTGGTGAGTTTTCGGCTAATTCACCATCACGCTTAGAGGATGAATAGTGACGGGCAACGCTTTCGTTACTGCGCTGGTTTTATCTTAATAAGAGCGCAGACGCATAAAATAACGTCTACTATTTAACCATTGGCTAGGATGTATTACTTCCAAGGATGATAACAATGGTAATACTTACCCACTTCTCAATTAAGGCACGCTTGTTCTTACTCTGCCTCATACCAACACTGGTTATTCTGGCTGTGGCATGGCGTCTATTCCTCCCATTTGAAAGCCGTTTAGACACATACCATGTGTTGAACCAAAAGATTGGGGCAATCAATCAGGTCACCACCAGTTCTGCCCTTTTTTATACCTTGCTCAGTGCGCAGCTGCGCAGCGAAAACAGCGAGGACTCTCGGCCGCAGCTCAAGCAGGAGTTAGCTGAATCGCTGGATAAAATTGTGCTGGATACAGGTTCTACAAATAGTCATTTTGGGAGTAAAAGCAACCGTACATTGATAGAAAACCGTGTGCTTGACCTTCACCATTTGTTGGATGAGTTGCCGTCGGCCTCACAAAGCGAGACCCTAGAATTAGGCCGCCAAGTATTTAATCTTTTGTATGAAGTGATGGCCGATCTGCAAAAAACCAACAGTTTTCTTGCGCCTGTTGATATCCATACCTTGGATCTGGTGTATAGCGACCTGCATTGGTTTGCATTTTGGGTGCAAAAAGAGGCGTGGTTAATCAAAGAATTAACCATTGATCAAGAGGTGTTTCAATCTCGACAAACAGAATACTTTCAAGCTGTTGAGCGCCAGCAACAATACTTCGAACGTATCATTGATAACGGCGCTCAACTCGAACAACTGGTGCAGTTGTTTACGCAACCTGAATTTCGCCAAGCTGCTTTGATTCGCGAAAAAATCGTTAGTAATGAAGCGGATCCTCAAGCATTAGCTTCTTGTGTCAAAAATGTGGAAGAGCGTTACTTGGCGATAGATAAACTGGTACAAAGTGTCAACCAACACTTATCGGCTCAACTGAATGTGCGTCTCCAACAAGAAAAAATGAATATGTTAAGTATATCGGCATTGCTGTTGGCCGTGTTGGCGCTGCTGTTTGTGCTAGGAGCAAGTACCTCATCTCGCATCTCGTCAAAGCTCAAGCGGATCATCAATACCATGAGTCGATTGCGTGAAAAGCAGAACGGCATTGAACAGATCCCGATTGATGGCAAAGATGAGTTTTCCCGCTTTACGATCAATCTCAACCATATTATTGAGAAACAGCAACAGTACGAGAGTGCTTTGGTGGAAACAAAGGAAGCGGCAATTGCCGCTAATCGAGCCAAAAGCGCGTTCTTAGCCAATATGTCGCATGAGATCCGAACGCCTCTTAATGGCATTATCGGTATGACTGAAATATTGTCACGCAGCGAGTTTACGGGGAATGAGCGTGAAATCCTGGCCGATATTGATACCTCTTCGCAAGCGTTGCTGATCTTGATTAACGATATTCTCGATTTATCTAAAATTGAATCAGGCAACTTGGAGCTTGCTCCGCATCGCTTTGAACTCGCTGAATTGGTATACGACACGGTGAACTTGGTGAACGCTAAAGCGTTGAGCCAGCATATCGAGCTTAATATTTATCTCGACCCTGCATTACCTCGTTTTATCATCGCGGATGAATATCGTCTGAAGCAGGTCTTGATGAACTTGTTGTCCAATGCGGTGAAATTTACCAAAGATGGTTATGTCAACACGGGTTTAACCTTAGAAACGGGCGATATAACCTCGATACGTTTTGCTGTGTCAGATACGGGAAGTGGCATCGATAAAGAGATGTTGAACACGATTTTTGACCCCTTTACTCAAGAAGATAGCAGTATTACCCGTCGTTTTGGCGGGACTGGGCTAGGGTTGGCCATCTGCCGTCAATTAGTCGATCTGATGCAGGGTGACATTCATGTACAGTCCACTAAAGGCTTAGGTAGCTGCTTTGAATTTGTCGTCCCGATTGAGGTTGCCGAAGAGCAGCCGCAAGTTGAGCCTCTTGCCACGCAGGCGTTGTTAATCAACAATATGTCGAACTACTCATCTGCTATTCGGCGTGAATGCGTTCAATGGGGGATTCAACTCAATGAAGCGCGTGATGTTGAACAAGCAGTCAAGAGTGGGTTTAGCACTGCATGCATTTTATATTGCCAAAGCTTAAGCCACAGTGTGCAATCGGATCTCATTGCGCTGCGCGAGCATTTTTCCAGTGCAAAAATAGTGGTTCTGCAGCATCACTTGTTCGTCAACAAAGACGCAATTCATCTTGCGCAGGCAAGTATCACGTTGCCTTTTTTAGGGGCGCGTTTTGAACGTGCCCTCAAAGCATTAGTGGCCGATACAGAAACGCTTTTAACGCCAGTCGAGGAGAGTCAGTTAGACTACTTAAAGTGCAATCATAAGCGTATTTTGATCGTTGAAGACAATTTGATGAACCAAAAAATCGCCAGCTTCTTCCTTGAAAAGGCAGGGATTGGTTATGTGGTGGCCAACAACGGGCAAGAAGCGGTAGATGCCATCACCCAAGGGGGACATTTTGCTGCGGTGTTAATGGACTGCATGATGCCAGTGATGGATGGCTTAACCGCGACGAAGAAAATCCGCGAATGGGAAAAAGAGCAAGGCGTTGAAAAATTACCCATTATCGCCTTAACCGCCAGCGTTTTGGAGGAGGATATTAAAAGCTGCTTTGACGCGGGCATGGATGCGTATTTGCCCAAACCTTATAAATCCAAGCAACTTTTTGATATTTTTAGCGATCTGCAAGTGGCGAACTCTTGAGAAGATAGCCTAATCGCTATTTTTATCGATTTTCGAAATTTAAATTAATTGACCTTACCCCTAGGGCAAGCTTTAGTCTGTGGGAGTTTTCAGTCAGATAGTGATATTGGATATGCAACTTTCGCTGCATACAATTTGGGTTTCCATGTTGGTGATGATGATGCTGCTTGCTTCAAGCTTAGTGTCTAGCGCACCTTTAATGGCGATCACAATGTCACCGATTTCGGCTGTATCCCATTCAGTGACTGATGATGCAAACCCGCCGCAACACTGCTCAAATATGAACGCTGCGCACCATGATTCCGATGCAAGTGACATGACTTCATCAGCGATGAGTAACGATTGTATCGATCACAGCGGCCAAGGTGTTGATTCCTGTTGTAGCGTCATGTGCATGACCACGTTAGCTTTCTTTATCACTGAACACCAACCCTTCACACCTCACGCGGTTTTATTGTTGATCAATGCAGAAGCAACGCGTGGCATTGTGATGGTCGCCCGCTCACTTTACCGTCCCCCTATCGTTTAATTTCCCTTTCATTACGCCTATGGCGTGTTTGTGCGGCCTTTAACTAGGTTCGTGACTCTCTGTTGCATCTCAACCTTTTGCGATGCATGAAAGATGGAATTTTATTGTGAACCTTAAACTCTCTGTGATCGCTTGGTCGATCAGTATAGTGGGCGTTTTGTCATTCCCCTTGATGGTGAATGCAGCCCCACAAGCCGCGATGGCTCAGCCAGATTCGCATGCAAAACAATTAGCTCAGCTGATTGACGCTGCATTAGCGAATGATGCCGTCCGCAAGCAATATTTTGCTCAATCTCAAGCAATACAAGAAACTGGAATGGCCAGTTCAACCCTGATGGATCCTAAGATCAAAGTTGGCTTTGGTGGTTTGCCCATTGATAGTTTTAAGTTTGATGAAGATCCTATGACTAACATTTCTGTGGGCTTAATGCAGCAGTTTGAACGGGGTTCAAGCTTGGCATTACAAGCGAAAAAAGCAAAGCAACAAGCCAGTGGCGTTGCGCTTCAGGTTGATTTACGTGAGTTGGAAGTGGCAAACAGCATGACTCAATTATGGTTAGAGTTAGGCTACCAACAACGCGCTGAACGTATTGTGCGGGCAAACCAAACCTTAATGCGTGAGCTGGCTGGTTTTATTGAAACGAACTATTCATTAGGTAAAAGCGAAGCGCAAGATCTGCTGCAAGCGCAGTTACAAGTTTCCAAGTTGGACGAAAAATTACAAGCCAATCAACAAATGCAGCAACGCATTGTGTCGCAATTATCCGAATGGTTAGGTAGCGCTTGGTTGGTTGAACAGCCTATGTTAACCGCTGAAGAGTCAGTGAACTGGTCCCGTTTAGATGCCCAATTGGCTACGGTTAACGGCAGCACCACTCACTACGCTTTGTTGGTCACTCACCCGATGGTCGGCATGGCAGAAACGGCAATTCACACCAACCAAACGCAAGTCGAAATAGCACAAACGGCCTATCAACCTCAGTTTGGTGTGGAAGTGATGTACGCCTATCGCCAAGCAAGCAGTATGCAAGGCGGACCCGCAGCCGATATGGTTAGTGCTTATCTCACCATGGATATCCCGCTGTTTACGGGGAGCCGCCAAGATAGAAACCACGCTGCGGCGCAATATCAAGTGGGCGCGGCTAAATCACAGCGCGATGTTCTATTGGCGCAGATGAACGCCAAAGTGAATGCCTTATTGGTTGATAAAATGAACCTCGAACAGCGTTTATCGCGCTATCAAACCACCTTATTAACGCAAGCGAAAGCCCGCACTCAAGCGGTTGAGAGAGGCTATGAAAACAATACCTCCCAGTTTAATGATGTCGTCAGTGCTGCCAGCGATGAACTAGCGCTGCAATTAGAGCAAGTACGCCTAATGACCGATTTAAACCTAACTAAAAGTAACCTCGCTTATCTATTAAATGGGTTCGATTTTCAAGTTATTGCCCCTTCACTTACGTCTGTAGAAACACTTACCTCTTTAGAAACACTTACCTCTTTAGAAACACTTACCTCTTTAGAAACACTTACCTCTTTAGAAACACTTACGCCTGTAGAAAAGTAGGAGAACTCAATGAAATCATTAAACATAGCCGTACTTTCCTTAGCGATAGGTGGATTACTGGGGTTTGGCATCAATCAATACCTGTCTGGTCATGATATGGAGGCGATGAACTCAGCCAATGCGACGTCTGAGCCGCTGTATTGGGTTGCGCCGATGGACCCAAACTATAAACGCGATAAACCGGGTAAGTCGCCGATGGGGATGGACCTTATCCCGGTGTACACCGAATCGCTGACGCAAGCACAAGAGAAGAGTGGCACGGTGACCATCAGTGCTGCGGTCGAAAATAACCTGGGTGTGAAAACGGAACCCGTGGTGTTTGCGCCGTTATCTCCACGCATTGAGACAGTGGGCTACATTGCATTTGATGACAGTTTATTGTGGCAAACGAACGTTCGCGTTGCCGGTTGGGTTGAAAAACTGAACATTAATGCGGTTGGAGAGCGGGTTCGTAAAGGCGATGTCTTATTTACGCTCTACTCACCAGAGCTGGTTAAAGCGCAGGAGGAGCTGTTAAATGCTCACCGAGCCAGCCGTGAAAGTTTACTGAAAGGCGCAACCGAGCGTTTGGTTTCACTGGGGGTTGATCGTGAACAGATCAGACAGATTATTGCTCGAGGCAAAGCCACTCAATCGATAGAGGTCAAAGCCATTGCTGATGGGGTGATTGCGAGTTTGAATATTCGCGAAGGGGGTTACTTATCGCCAGCGCAAGCGGTGATAAGCGCAGGCCCTTTAAGCGAAGTGTGGGTCGATGCTGAGGTATTTGAGCGCCAAGCACATTGGATTACGTCGGGTAGTTTAGCGTCAATGACACTGGATGCTCTTCCCGGCAAGGAGTGGCAAGGGAAGATAGATTACGTCTATCCCATTTTGGATCCGAAAACCCGAACGCTGCGTATGCGTTTGAAATTTCTTAACCCGAATGGAGAGTTGAAGCCTAACATGTTCGCCAATATCGCTTTGCAGCCCGTATCGCAACAAGCGGTGCTCACCATTCCTAAATCAGCAGTTATTCATTCGGGCGGCATGACGCGAGTCGTACTTGCTGAAGGAAATGGCAAATACCGCTCAGCAAGGATTAAAGTTGGCCGCGAAGCAGGCGAACGCCTTGAAGTTTTACAAGGGTTAACGGAGCAAGACACGGTCGTCACGTCGGCGCATTTTCTGCTGGATTCGGAGTCGAGCCAACACGCTGATTTATCACGTATTAATGGAGTGGAAGCCGCCAATGAAGCTTGGCTAACGGGAGACATCAGTACGCTTATGGCTGATTTCGGGATGCTCACACTTAACTATAAACCGGTAAGCAAATGGGGCTGGCAAGCGGGGCAGATGAACTTCACGGTTGAGGAGGAGTTTGATCTCAGCTTATTTGCTGAAGGGCAAAGGGTTCGATTTCTAGTGGCAAAGCAGGGTGACGAATATGTACTAAAAGCACTGGAAGCGAGTGAGCAGGCAAGTAGTGAGACGAACATTACCGCCGCAGAAACGTTAGGAGGTCAACAATGATTAGTGCGATTATTCGTTGGTCGATCAATAACCGTTTTTTGGTGTTGGTGGCGGCTCTGTTTCTCACTTTGGGCGGACTTTACAGTGTAAAGAACACGCCTGTTGATGCTTTACCGGATCTCTCAGATGTGCAAGTGATCATCAAAACCAGCTATCCCGGCCAAGCGCCGCAGGTAGTGGAAGATCAGGTCACTTACCCGCTCACAACGGCGATGCTTGCCGTTCCGGGGGCAGAAACGGTCCGAGGCTATTCATTCTTCGGTGATTCCTACGTCTACATCATCTTTGATGATAAAACCGATATGTATTGGGCTCGCTCGCGGGTATTGGAATATCTAAGCCAAGTGACGCCAAAACTGCCACCCAATGCCAAACCAACCTTGGGGCCGGATGCGACGGGGGTTGGCTGGATCTACAGTTATGTACTGCAAGATAAAACCGGCCAACACGATCTTGCGCAGTTACGCAGTTTGCAAGATTGGTTTTTGAAGTACGAGCTGCAAACGGTGAATGGTGTCTCCGAAGTGGCTACCGTTGGCGGCATGGTTAAGCAGTATCAAGTGCAAATTGATCCGGCAAAGCTACGCGCTTATAACCTGACTTTGCAACAAATCAATGCGGCGATCCAAAATGGTAACCAAGAGTCGGGAGCGTCAGTGATTGAGGTTGCGGAAGCCGAACACATGGTACGCACCAGTGGCTATCTGACCAGTATTGATGACATTAAAGCGCTACCATTGAAAGTGACCGACAAAGGAACGCCATTATTGTTAGGTGATGTGGCGGATATTAACCTTGGCCCACAAATGCGTCGTGGTATTTCTGAGTTTAACGGTGAAGGAGAAGCGGTTGGAGGCGTGATCGTGATGCGTTTTGGTGAAAATGCTAGCCAAGTGATTGATGACGTCAAAGCGAAATTGACTGATCTCCAACGCAGCTTACCGGAAGGTGTCGAAATTGTTGCCACTTATGATCGTTCAACCTTGATCAATCAAGCCGTTGAAAACCTTTGGCATAAGCTAGCAGAAGAGTTCATTGTCGTTGCGGTCGTGTGTGCGCTGTTTTTATTCCATATCCGCTCATCATTAGTGATTGCTTTGAGTTTGCCCGTGGGCATTCTATCGGCGTTTATTGTGATGCACTGGCAAGGTATCAATGCCAATATCATGTCACTTGGGGGGATCGCCATTGCTATCGGTGCTATGGTCGACGGGGCGATTGTGATGATCGAAAATGTGCATAAACATATTGAACGCACCCCACTGACCGACAAAAATCGCTGGCAGGTGATTGGCAAAGCTGCTGAAGAAGTCGGTGAGCCACTATTTTTCTCACTACTTATCATTACGTTAAGTTTTGTGCCCGTTTTTGCACTCGAAGGCCAAGAAGGCAAGATGTTCTCGCCATTGGCGTTTACTAAAACCTATGCCATGGCCGCCGCCGCAGGTTTAGCGATCACGCTCGTCCCTGTTCTTATGGGCTATTTTGTGCGTGGCAATATTATTTCCGAGCACAAAAATCCTATCAATAAAGGGCTTGTGGCACTTTATCGTCCACTACTCAACCTGAGTTTGCGTTATCCCAAAAGCATGATTGTATTGGCTTTGGCATTAATGGCTTCCGCTTATTACCCAATGAGCAAATTAGGCAGTGAGTTTATTCCGCCATTAGATGAAGGCGATCTCATGTACATGCCGACAACCTATCCAGGGATCTCGATTGGTAAGGCGCGTGAGCTATTGCAGCAAACCAATAAACTCATCAAAACCGTACCAGAGGTCAAAACCGTGTGGGGCAAAATGGGGCGTGCAGAAACCGCAACCGATCCCGCGCCCTTAACCATGATTGAAACGGTGATCCAACTTAAACCTCGCGATCAATGGCGTGAAGGCGTAACCACAGAATCGCTACGTAAGGAATTTGACAGCTTAGTGCAATTTCCGGGGTTAACCAACGCGTGGGTGATGCCAATCAAAACACGCATCGATATGTTAGCCACAGGGATCAAAACGCCGATTGGTATTAAGATAGCGGGTCCCGATCTCAAACAGATTGAAACCATCGGTGCGCAACTTGAACCTATCCTTAACCGCGTTCAAGGCACGGCATCGGTTTATGCTGAACGTGTGGCTGGTGGACGTTATGTAACGATAGACATCAATCGGTTACAAGCGGCGCGCTATGGGCTAAGCATTAAAGATGTGCAACAAGTGGTTTCAACCGCAGTGGGGGGCATGAATGTAGGGGAAACCATTGAGGGGTTAGAGCGTTACCCGATCAATGTACGTTACCCGCAAGATTACCGTGATTCGGTAGTGAAGCTGCAAAACTTACCTTTGGTGACTCAAAACGGTGCACGTTTGGCCTTGGCCGATGTGGCTGATATTCGCTACGAAGACGGCCCGCCGATGATCAAAACCGAAAACGCACGGCCAAACGGCTGGGTCTTTGTCGATATTGATGGACGCGATCTCGGTTCATATGTGGCAGATGCGCAACAAGCGGTAGCGGAGCAATTACAGCTGCCAGCGGGATATTCTCTCGTATGGTCTGGTCAATATGAATACATGGAGCGAGCCAAAGCGCGCTTAAGTGTTGTCGCACCGATCACGATCGCAATCATCATGTTGCTACTCTATTTCAGTTTCCGGCGAATCGGAGAAGTGTTGATCATTATGGCGACATTGCCGCTGGCGATGGTGGGTGGCGTGTGGTTGATGCACTACCTTGGCTACAACTTTTCAATCGCCGTGGGGGTGGGCTTTATTGCACTTTCAGGTGTTGCGGTAGAAATTGGTGTGATCATGCTCGTTTATCTCAACCAAGCTTGGCACTACAAAAAAATTGATGCACAAGAAAATGGTGCGGCCATTGACAGCCAAGATCTCATCAATGCTATTGGCGAAGGAGCAGGACAGCGCGTGCGCCCAGTCATGATGACGGTACTGACAGTTATTATTGGCATGATCCCGATTATGTATGGCACGGGAACTGGTTCGGAGGTAATGCAGCGCATTGCCGCCCCCATGATTGGAGGCATGGCTTCAGCACTATTGCTCACATTATTGGTTCTACCTGCGGTATTCAAGTTATGGAAAAACCGTGAAATCGCAACACTCAAATAGCGTGCAGCTGGCAAAGTAAAAGCTAAGCACTAATCGGAAAATAAATAGTAACTGGATGAATTTAAGGAAAATCAAAATGAAAAAAACACTAATCACACTTTCACTGGCGTTGTTCACTTCTTCTGTCATGGCTGAAATGGAGCATAGCAAAATGGATCATAGCAGCATGGTGATGAAGCAAACAGACACGATGAACATGGCGATGGATGACATGTCAGAAGTCGGCATGCCTGCCAAAGGAGCAAAACCCGATAGAGTGGTGCATGTTTTACTCTCGGATGACATGAAAATCACCTTCAAAAAGGAGGTGAATATTGAACCCGATGATGTGGTGCAATTTGTCGTTATGAACACAGGTAAAATTGAGCACGAATTTTCGATTGGTTCAGCCGCCGAGCAGCTAAAACACCGAGAAATGATGCGCCAAATGGGCAATCATAAACACGATGGTGGCAGTGCCGTCACCGTGGCACCGGGTAAAGCGAAACAACTGTTATGGCACTTCCATGGGGATAACAATGTTGAGTTCGCCTGTAATATACCCGGCCATGCTGAAGCTGGGATGATTAAGAAAATTCAGCTGTAAGCCTGTAAGCCACCTTGTTGATTGCGACAAGGTGATCACGGACGAACGGTACTAGCTCGTTTTTGTAACTGGAAGCCAACGTTTGTTGATTCCAGTTCAAGTGTTTGTTCTTTGATTTGTTTTAATAAGCGCTCAGCGGCCAAAAGACCAAGCTGTTCATAATTGACATGAGCGGCACTAATGGCTGGAAAAGCATACTGACAAAGAGATGATCCATCCAAACAGATGATGGCCATTTCCGTAGGAACTTTAATCAGCCTACGCTGACACTCGAATAATACTCCCAGAGCTATTTCTTCGTGGCTACATACCACAGCATCAAGCGTTGAGTCCCTTAATAACAATTTAGAAATTCCTTCCTTACCTATGTGTGCAGAGGGAGCTTCATGAGTTGTTAGAAAGTGATCAGGTGCTTGGTAGTTATCAATTAATGCGCTTTGCCAACCCCGCAGCTCATTTCTTAGAACGGAGTGGTGGCTACGTGCTCCAATAAACCCTATATTTTGATATCTATTTTCAATGAGATGTTGAGTACATTGTTTGCCAACTTTGTAGTAATCAACGCCGACATTCAGATACGTTGATGACTCATTCAACTCAGCAATTTCAATGACGGGAATGTTAGCGCGTTGAAGAAGTTGATGACTTTTTGAACTGTGCTCACTCCCGAATAGCACAACAGCTGCTGGTTGACTTTCCAAGAAAGTGGCTAATAGTTTCTCTTCATTATCAATGGAATAATCACTATAACCGAGCAGTAACTGGTATCCCTGACGGTTAAGCGAATGTTGGAAATTGGGTAAAAACACAGCGCAAGATTTTTCAATTAGCGATGGGATGATTAATGCTATTGAATAGTTTTCGCCAGATGCTAAAGCGCCAGCTGCTTTATTTGGGATATAACCTAGTTCTTCAACAACAAATTCTATTTTTTCTCTTAGTTTGCTAGAAACAAGCTCAGGTGTTCTTAATGCTCTTGATACCGTCATTGTGCCAACACCCGCCTTAGCTGCTACATCGGCAATGGTAACCTTTCCCGTGCTTCTACGTTTTCGCGATTCGCTCATATTTATCTTCATGTTATTAATAAGTTAGCGATGTGATTTTAACACACACACTCGGGCGTGTTGATATTACCGTATAACTATTGTTGCACCGATACATGAAATACTATGATTTCAATAAATGATAGCGCTATCACAAATCAAGCCAACACATAAAGATAGCGCTACCATTTGTGATTTCGATCTGGTTTTCTATTTGGATAGACAGATAAATTGATGCTACCTATTCATATCAAGAACCTAAAAAATGTTACGTGAACTATTAACCGAAGACGTTATTCGAGTGCATAAATCGGCTGACGACTGGCAAGATGCAATTCGCAAAGCATGTCAACCATTGATTGAAAATAAGGCCATTAATCCAAGTTATGTTGAGGCTATATTTCGGTCACATAGGGAGCTCGGTCCTTATTATGTTGTTGGACCTGGAATGGCGATGCCTCATGCTCGACCTGAAGATGGGGTTAATCGTTTAGCATTTGGCCTAACGGTAATTCAAGATGGAGTTAACTTTAATTCGGATGGCAATGATCCTGTAAAAATGCTGGTTACTTTGGCCGCGACAGATAGCAATAGTCACGTAGATGCAATATCTAAATTAGCCGAATTATTTATGAATGAAGAAGACGTAGAATATATCTGCTCAGCCAAATCTGTTGAAGATATTTTGCGTGTTATCCAAGACTATTAATAGTAAAAACACGATAAATAATAGTAAAAATACAATAAAGCAGAGGGTGAATATAATGAAAATTATGGTAGTTTGCGGCCACGGCCTAGGTACAAGTTTGATGATGGAAATAAGCATAAAAAATATAGTGAAAGATCTAAATGTTGACGCTGAAATCGACCACATAGATTTAGGTTCCGCAAAGGGGACCGTTTGCGACATCTTTATTGGTACAAATGATATAACAGACCAACTAAAATCATTGGGTGTTGAGCCTAAGATTGTGAGCTTGGATAATATGGTCGATAAAAACGCAATGAAAGAACGCTTGTCAGCGGCTCTTCAAGAACTTGGTGTGTTGTAGGAGGCACTATGGAATTCTTTAATTTTTTAATGAATGACGTGCTTTCTGAGCCAGCAGTGTTAGTTGGCTTGATCGCATTAATAGGTTTGATCGCACAGAAAAAACCATTGACGGAATGCATTAAAGGTACCGTGAAAACTATTTTAGGCTTCATTATTCTTGGAGCTGGTGCGGGGCTAGTTGTTGGTTCGCTAGGAGATTTTGCGACCATATTTCAGCATGCTTTTGGCATTACTGGTGTCGTTCCAAATAATGAAGCCATCGTGTCTATTGCTCAAAAGTCATTTGGTAAAGAAATGGCGATGATCATGTTTTTCGCGATGCTGGTAAATATATTGATTGCACGCTTTACACCGTGGAAATTTATATTCTTAACAGGGCACCACACTTTATTTATGTCGATGATGGTGGCTGCAATTTTGTCATCAAGCGGTATGTCCGGTATTCCATTGATTGCCCTAGGTTCCATTGTCGTTGGTAGTGTTATGGTGTTTTTCCCAGCAATTGCACATCGATATATGCGTCAAGTTACAGGTTCTGACGATGTTGCTATTGGTCACTTCTCTACACTTTCTTATGTATTAGCTGGTTTTATTGGTAGTAAATTTGGTAATAAAGAACATTCTACGGAAGATATGAATGTTCCTAAAAGTTTACTATTTTTACGTGATACACCCGTTGCGATCTCATTTACTATGGGCATCATCTTTATGGTGACCTGTCTATTTGCTGGTGGGGAATTTGTGCGTGAAGTGAGCGGTGGAAAACATTGGTTTATGTTTGCGCTGATGCAATCTATTACGTTTGCGGGGGGTGTGTATGTCATCTTGCAAGGTGTACGTATGGTTATTGCTGAAATTGTTCCTGCGTTTAAAGGTATTTCAGACAAACTAGTTCCTAATGCTAAACCAGCATTAGATTGTCCTGTGGTATTCCCCTATGCCCCAAATGCTGTCTTGGTCGGCTTTCTATCTAGTTTTCTTGCTGGCTTATTAGGTATGTTCTTACTCTACATTATGGGTTTGACAGTGATTATTCCTGGGGTTGTTCCACACTTCTTTGTTGGTGCTGCCGCAGGGGTATTTGGTAATGCCACAGGTGGGCGTCGTGGTGCTATTTTGGGCGCATTTGCGCAAGGTTTATTGATCACGTTCTTACCTGTATTTTTAATGCCAGTGCTTGGAAACCTAGGTTTTGCTAACACAACGTTTAGTGATGCTGATTTTGGCGCAGTTGGTATTTTACTCGGCCTGATTGTTCGTTAACACTCCCAAACAAAAACCGCCCTTCCAATTTGGCAGGGCGGTTTTTTTTGACCATTAATTATTTCAAATCACTAAGCGGTAGCCAGTTTACTTTAACACCCGCTTGTAAAAACATATCTTGGCTGACTTTGATCTTATCACCCCAACGGGATAAGAAGTCTTCTGTTTGCTCTGGGCAGTGTACTGCGGAAATCCCAGTTTGAATGATTTTTGCTGCACAGTTTGGGCAAGGAAAATGTGTCACATAAATTTCGCAACCATCCAAATCACGCTTGGCGAATAGGATGGCATTTTCCTCAGCATGCAGTGTTTTGAGGTATTTCATATCACGATCATCGGTGCCTGCACTGTCTGAAATACCATGCGGGTAACCGTTAAATCCAACCGAAACGATGCGATTTTGCTTAGTGATCACTGCGCCGACTTGCGTGGAGGGATCTTTACTCCAAGAGCCAACAAGTTCTGCCATTTGGTAAAAGCGCTGTGCCCATTTCGAAATCATGTGTTGTTCCTCTGACGATTTTCTTGCATTTCCTCAGTAGCGAGGGAGATATGTGATTAAGATCGACATCAATATCCTAGTTTTCTCACACTTAGTCTAGAGCAATTCTCATTTCTAAATAGAATTCAGCCGTGCCAATCAGTATTAGAGTGAGAGCTCTATCTCATTTCGTGCGGGTATCTTAGCTACGGCGATAGGCAATTATAGGATTAAGTTTGTGAGAGATCTCTTACACGTATCGTGAGACTTTAACGTTTTGCTATGCAATAAAAAGAGATTGAATTCCTATAATTATTTGAATTTAAATGATAATTTTCATTCGGTGTCTTTCTGGTAGAGAAAAAACAACAGGTGGGGGATTGCTGAAAAAAGTGAAATCCGTAATCTGAAGTTGTCAGCAGGAAGCGGACACGGAACAGGAAAGACCCAAGGATAGGTCATCTTCAGGACGAAGATTCGATAATTCAGGAAGAATGATCGGCAAGGATAGCGAAGGACATTAGCTGGATGCTGAATAACTAGGATGGTTATCAAGGAAAGTTAATGGACGGTGCAAAGGAAAAGTGCACAAATCTGTCGGGACGACGGAGTTAAGGACACCGCTAGGAAGGCGATGAAAGGGAATGCGCTGAGGGAATTAGCAGACTATCAAGGAATTGATGCAGGGAGCACTTATCAGTAGCTGGATTGCTGCGAGTAAGAACTGGAACCCCACTAAGCGAGAGCTTAGTGGGGTTTTCTTTATTTTGGTTACCTGAAAATAATGGCCACCTGAAAATAATAAGTGGTGAGGTTAACATTGCTTCCTGCGGAGTAACTCCAGATAATAGGTGAAAATAATGAAAGGATATGATGATGATTCGCTTAGCTGTTATTGGAACCAACTGGATTACTGACCAATTTATCGAAGGGGCATTAAAAACGGGGGAATTTCAGCTAGTAGCGGTTTATTCCCGTTCGCTGGACAGGGCGAAACAATTTGCCGAAAAATACGATGCTCCTGCTTTGTTTACTGACCTTAAGAGCCTAGGTGAGAGTGACAATGTGGATGCCGTGTACATCGCCAGCCCGAATGTACTGCATGGTCCACAGTCGATTCAAATGATGCAAGCGGGCAAACATGTTATCTGTGAGAAGCCGCTGGCTTCTGATTTCTCATTAGCACAGCAGATGTATCAAGTTGCCAAACAGCATGGCGTAGTATTATTCGAGGCCTTTATAACCCCACATTTGCCCAATTTTTCCGTTCTCAAACAAGAGCTATCGCAGATTGGCGCTATCCGTAAAGCGGTGCTCAGCTACTGCCAGTATTCCTCTCGTTACCCTAAATATCTTAAGGGTGAGATGCCCAATACCTTTTTGCCCGAGTTCTCCAATGGTTCGATCATGGATATTGGTTATTACTGTTTGGGCTCAGCCATTGAACTGTTTGGTGAGCCTAAATCGGTACAAGCCCAAGCGCATTTACTGGAGACGGGGGTTGATGGTAACGGCAGTGTGATCTTAGGATATGACGGTTTTGATGTGCTATTAATGCATTCAAAAACCAGTGACTCCTATGTGCCGAGCGAAATTCAAGGTGAAGAGGCCGCACTGCACGTTGAGATGATCTCTACCTGCAACCGCATCACGAGAATTAACCGTGGTGGTCAAACCCAAGATCTGAGTATTGAGCAACACGCCAACCGCATGTTCTACGAAGCACACAAATTTGCAGATCAGATACAGAACAAGACAATAGATGAGCAATGCAAATTACGCTCACTCACCGTTTCCAAATTATTGACAGAAATACGCCGCCAAACGGGCGTGATTTTTCCAACCGATAACCTGTAGTTTCATCGCACAGAGAAGAGAGCAAAAATAATGCAAGCTGAAGTAAAGTGGGTCGAAAATTTCAAGTTCTTGGGCCAATCCCAATCTGGTCATTCGGTGGTGATGGATGGCAGTGGTGGTGCAACCGCGCCTAGCCCGATGGAGATGGTTCTGATGGCCGCGGGAGGTTGTAGCTCTGTGGATGTGGTTGATGGCTTAAAATCGGCCAATCAACAGGTCACTGCATGTAACGCCAAATTGACGGCTGAGCGCCGTGAAACCGCACCTCGGATTTTTACGCTAGTCAATATCCATTTCGACGTATCAGGCGTTGATCTTGACCCTAATGTCGTTGAAAAAGTGACGGCCGATTCATTAGAAAAGTACTGTTCTGTCTGCTTAATGTTAGGCAAAGGTGTCACAATGACTCACAGTTGGTCGATTGTTTAAGCCATTCAATCAATAAGACTAGGAAAAAGCAATATGCTCTGATCTTGCCTTTTCCTGTGCGTTACAGGTTGGTTGAAATTAAAGAGGAAAGTGAAACAGTGAGCTTTTCTCTTTTTTCTTTTGTTTATCCAAGTAGTCTAAATACACTAGATGCATAAGGAGGAACGGCTCATGACCGAAATGGAAAAAATGATGAATGGTATGGTGTTTGACGGTGCAGACCCAGAAATGGAAGCCATTCGTAGTAAAGCAGGACATTTACTGTTGCAGATCAACCAATGCGCCGATGCTACAGCCCGCCATCAATTGCAAACTCAGCTATATCGTGAAATTGGCCAACAAAGTGTGGTGCAGCCTCCTTTCTATTGTGAATTCGGTGAAACAATTTCCATTGGTGATGAAACCTTTATCAACATGAATGTCACTATGCTTGATGGCGCTAAAATCACGATTGGTAATCATGTTTTGATTGGCCCTAACACCCAGTTTTATACACCAGCGCATGCTTTGGATTATCGCAGCCGCCGCTTGTGGGAAACATTTTGTAAGCCGATTACGGTTGAAGATGACGTATGGATTGGTGGCAACGTTGTGATTAATCAAGGAGTCACGATTGGTGCGCGTTCGGTTGTCGCGGCAAATTCAGTGGTCAATCAGGATGTGCCAGCTGATAGCCTAGTCGGAGGCACACCAGCGAGAGTGCTCCGTTCATTAAAAGAAATGAATGGAACATCTGACCTGCATAGTTCAGTTAAGGAAGGGCATCATTGAAGCAGCATAAACATACACTATTTGGTGTTGCGGCTATCTTGCTGTGGAGCTGTCTAATGGGGCTAATCAGAACAGTCACCGAGCAATTTAGCCCAATTGGTGGGGCGGCGCTGATTTACACTGTGAGCTCAGTATTTCTGATGCTTGTCATGGGTGTGCCTAAATTCAAACACTTTTCTCTGCGTTATGTTCTGATCGGTGGCGCGCTTTTTGTGAGCTACGAAATCTGCTTAGCATTAGCGTTAGGTATGGCCAATGATCGCCATCAAGCGCTCGAGATGGCGGTGATTAACTATTTGTGGCCAGCCTTGACGGTGTTGTTTGCGGTATTTCTCAGCCGTAAACCCGTCCATATTCTTGTGTATCCAAGCGTTGCGCTCGCATTTGTCGGGGTTGCTTGGACCATTACTGGTGATAGTGGGTTTTCGGTGATGCAAATATCAGCCAATATTGCGACTAATCCCTTAACCTATAGCATGGCGTTTGGCGGGGCGATTATTTGGGCTGTTTATTGCAATATCACCAAACAATTAGCCAATGGACAAAATGCCATTATCCTGTTCTTTATGGCTACTGCTATCGCCCTCTGGATTAAGTATTTTCTTAGCAGCGAAAGCACTTTAGTGTTTACCGTTCCAGCAACCTTGAATTTAGCGTTAACGGGTGTGGTGATGGGCAGCGGTTATGCACTTTGGAATGTGGCAATCTTGCGTGGCAATATGGTTCTATTGGCGACTCTTTCTTATTTCACTCCAGTGATTTCAACCTTGCTTTCATCGCTAATCTTAGGTGTAGCGCTTGGGCTAAGCTTTTGGCAAGGTGTGATTATGGTAACGATGGGTTCTTTAATTTGTTGGTGGGCGACCAGAGAACGTCAATCGACGGTGCAAGAGAAAATGCCAATAGCCTGACCTGACATCGCAACAGCTTTGCTATGTATAAAAAAAGCCCTCTCGGGAACGAGAGGGCTTTTTCCGTTTAATTGAGACTGATTAACGAGCTACGTTCATGGTTAATTGCAGTACGAATGGCAGCTTTGATAAACGCTTATGTAGCGAGCGACGAGTACTTTCGATATCTTCAAGTGCAATCATTTCATTCTCATCAGGACGAATGTCGACATTGACCCACAGCTCATGACCGACTTTAGTCACCGCAGTTAACTCAATATCTTGTTCTGATTCTTCACCTACGGCAATGACACCTTGATCCACGGTTTTACAAATCTCTTTGCTTGGTGACATCATCAACAATTCACGTGTTGCCGATTTAAGCATGTCATAAGGCACTTTGATAAAGTAAAACGACATTAATAGCATCATGATTGGGTCTGCATAGACGGCATATTTTGCCCAAGGAGACAAGGTCATCAACCAAGCGGCAATGAAACCGACCGTTACCGCGACGCTTAATAGCGTGTCCATTTGCCACTGTTTTACTTCAGCGTCAATCAAACCAGAAGAGTAACGTTTACTCTTGTTGACCATGAACCACCACGCAATCGCACAACCAATCACGTTCACTGTGCCAAAAACAGTTGCGATAGAAGCATCCACTTCTCGACCACCGCTAAACAATGCCATGACAGCCGAGTACAACGAATAACTCACGACTAACAAAATAACGCTGGCTTTGATAGCAATAACCGCAGGTTCTAGCACCGCGCGTCCAAAGGGAAAAGTCGAGTCAGAAGGTTTACGAATGTAGCGTGACGCCACCAGCGACAATAATGTTAACAGCAAACTAACCAGTGAATACACACCGTCAAACACGATAACCAGTGAACCGACAAGCATACCAACCACAAGTCCGCCACCAGCAAAGCCAGAAGCTAAAAGGGCCGAAATCGTCAAAATGCGATTTTCATTATTTCTTGTTCGAGCACACATAAAAGACTACCTGTTGAAAACATGCTGTTATTTTGGCTTAAAGCACGGTTTTGACAATCTCTAAGTGCATTGGTCGTTGGCTTGAATATTGGGGGTTAAGTTTATTTTTAATTAAAACAAATAGTTATGTTGTTATTTGTCTGTCAGGATAATTGACGCTGACTGTCTTCGCTTTAGATTGTTTGAAATGTGGGCATCTTGAAAGCTAAACAACGGAAATTAAAAATCAAACAAATAGTCACGCAACTTATCTGCTAACCAGTTCATGCCAGGGTGTTCGGCCATGCCTGTAGACGTAAACATGCAGTAATCTTCTTGAGTGAGACCGTAGGTGTGTTTAATCACCGTTAGTTTTTGTTCACGTAGGAAGTGGCGAATTAAAGGTTCTGGCAATACGCCCCATGCATTCTCAGTCAAGATGGTATTGAGCATGTAATCGAAACTGGAGAAGCCAATGTAGCGACGAGAGAAAGGTTGTAATTCGGGGTTATCTTTTTCGTTTAAATAGACCATCACGGCTTGCATTGCTCTGCGCAGTTCTTCGTCGGTGACTCGCGAAATTTTAGTTAGCGGGTGGTCACTTTTGCACACCGACATCATCCGGATTTTACCCAAAGGTTGATAAGTGATCCGCGGGTCATTGATCCTTTCGTAATCGACGCCAAAAGCAAAATCGACTTGATGGGTGGCAATCAAGTTGGCTAAGTCGCCGCTTGAAGCCAATACAAGGTTAAACGAGGTCGCGGGAAAACGATTATTCAGCTGGTGTGCAAAATCTTGCCACAAGGCATCAGGAAGAGAATCATCACGGGCAATCCACATCTCGGCGTTGAAGCCCCGTGATATTTGCGTACAGGTGTGTTTTATTCGCGCAATGGTCACCAAAACACTTTCACAATCTTTATAAATTGCTTTCCCCGCTTCAGATAGAGTCAGGTTGTTGCCGGTGCGCACAAACAGAGCGGTATCGAGCTCTTTCTCCAACGCTTTAATCGCCATACTGAGTTTGGTTCGGTTACATTCTAATTGTCGCGCCGCTTCAGAGACTGAGCCAGTGTCCGCGACAGAGAAAAATGCTTCAATTTGAGAAAGGTTCATAACGTTCTCTAAGGCACAATAATGGGTTGATCATAAACAATTTTAGTACCACTGCCTATCTGATGTTCTGTTACCAACTGACGGTTTTCTCGCCAATCAAAGCCAGTTCATCATTTCTTAGTCAAGATTGAGCTGTAACTCTATGAACGTAACACAGTTTTGGTTTATTCTTGGGGAAATTTCCCCAATACAAGAAGTAACACGGAGGCCATGATGGCGAACGAATGGGATGAGTGTGCAGCTCAGTGGGAGCAGGACGAATCCACAACGCTTTTTGCTCAAAATGTGTTTCAGCAATTGCAGAAACGGGTCACTCTCGAAGGTAAACATGTTCTTGATTTCGGGTGTGGTACGGGTTTGCTGAGCCAAATGATGTCTCGCCATGCCAGAGATATTGTCGCGCTAGATGGCTCTGAGGCCATGATTGAAGAGTTGGATAAAAAAGAGTTGGTCAACGTTGAACCCGTGGTGGATTTTCTGACCCGTGGTCTAGTCGCGCAACATCCGGCCTTTCGCAAACAATTCGATCTTGTTGTGGCCTCATCTGTGTGCGCGTTTGTGCCGAATCTTAATGAAGTATTTACCATCATTCATT
Organism: Vibrio sp. V23_P3S9T160; assembly: GCF_963886625.1. Taxonomy (NCBI): domain Bacteria; kingdom Pseudomonadati; phylum Pseudomonadota; class Gammaproteobacteria; order Vibrionales; family Vibrionaceae; genus Vibrio; species Vibrio sp. V23_P3S9T160. The sequence continues at coordinate 20,105 of NZ_CAWPDB010000193.1, read as the reverse complement.
CTCTATTAGATGAGCATGGCGTCTTTATTCATTGGGATTGGTTGGTTGAAGAAGATGATCCTGACTATGGCCTTAGCCAAAATCAAATTGAGACACAGCTGAAAAGTGCAGGTTTTAGCCAAGTCGAAACCGCAGTTGCGTTTGAGGTTAAAAACTCAAAAGGTCTCGCGCCAGTAGTGATGGGTATTGGTAGGAAATAACATCATAAATTGAATGGTTTTCCAGATTGAGAATGGCTTATTTACGTTATTTCACTGTTCCATACCAACCAACTTGCGTAATCTTGAGTTATTGATAAGTGTCACGATAGTGTTCCTTTCTAGAAAGCGCTTAGACACTTATCAGTAATAATTCTGTTTGTTGACTAATAACTCATGGCTAGGGTTAATTAAAAAATAAGAGCACATCAGAAAAAATAAAAGAAGGCCAGCACTATCATTGTGCTGGCCTTCTTTATTTTGAGCATTGAGCTAAATTTTCAATGTTAATTCACAAACATCAGTGTGGTTTTTTGAGCTGATCACACAACCATTTCAAAGCTTGGTCGTTCATACTGGGCTTATTCCACACTAAGCTGTAAGCCACTTTCCCATAATTGAAAGGTAACGGTTTGACGAGCAACCCCTTAGCTTGCATCGCTTGTTCCGCCCAGCGTTTGGAGCAAGTAAAGAGTGAGTCGGTATGCTTGCATAAGATGGCGGCCGCACCAAAGTCAGCGACAACAACCGGAACATGACGAGCTCGATGAGATTGAGCTAAATTCTGTTCAAAAAAAGGTTCAGCCAGCTCTTTGTCCATGATGCCGATATGCGATTGAGCAAGGTAGTGATCGATAGTGAGTACTTCATTGGCTAAAGCATGATCACTACGCATTAAGCAGACCATTTCATCGTGAGCAATCACTTCCCACACGAGTTCTTTATCTCGCGTTGGGGGCTGGCTGATATCGTGTGGCAAAATGACGAAATCAATCAGCCCGCTTTGCAGGGCGTCGAAGCCATAGTGATCTTTCGAGTAGATAGTAAAGGAAGCTTGCGGTGCATGATTTTTTATTACGTTTGTCAAAATAGGAGCAAACAACTCGAAGGCACTTTCTCGCATCGCAAGGCGGTATTTTCCCTGATAATGTTGAGGTTCGAAATTTGAGTGATGCAGCAATCCATTCATGCTAGAGAGGATTGAATGGACAGTGGGGCCCATTTGTAGCGCGAAAGGGGTAGGTATTAAATGTGTACCATCACGATAAAATAGTTCATCTTCCAAGAGAATGCGCAATTGCGACAAGTTTTTACTGATGCTTGAAGGGCTAATGCAGAGCTGGGCTGCTGTCTGCGTGACGCTGCGGGTACTGAGCATGACGTGTAGCGCTGTTAAGTGTTTTAAACTGATTCTTGAAAGGTGAATATAATCCATAAATAAAGGCGGTTCCTCCAAACTTTTTCAAAAGCATATCACTGACATACTGACAAATTACACGAAAAGATGCGGGTTATTTGACAAGCTGCCGAAATATTTACCGCTATGCGCCTACATCAACTTCCATCGCCTTTATTTCAAGAATAATGTTTATGTAAACAGCGTGTGGATTTCTTCTAATACATGAGGATTAGCAATTGCACCTAAGTTTTTGACTGTCTCGCCATGCAGTACTTGCTTCACCGCGAGTTCTACCAGTTTTCCGGATTTGGTACGTGGCACATCACTGATGGAATGGATCTGCGCAGGAACATGACGAGGGGAGCAGTTTTCTCTTAGGCGCTGTTTGATGGTGTTCACCAGTAGGGTGTTGAGTTCGCACTGTGGAGCCAGTTGTACAAAAAGGATGATCTGCTCATCATTATCGATTTTCTGACCCACTGCGACCGAATCTTGTATTTCAGGAAAGCTATTCACTTGCTGATAAATTTCCGCCGTGCCGATACGCACGCCTCCGGGGTTTAAGGTGGTGTCACTGCGCCCGTAAAAACGTATTCCACCATTGTCGGTCCACTCAACTTCATCACCGTGGTGCCATACACCAGAGAACTTGCTCCAATATGCATCGTGATAACGTTGGCCATCATCATGCCAAAACCCGATGGGTTGATTAGGGAAACTGTTGCGGCAGACTAACTCTCCCCGTTGTTGTATCACGGGTTGACCAAGGTCGTTAAATACGGCGACATCAAGTCCTAAGCCTGCTCCTTGGCATTCTCCTCGATACACCGGCGATATGGGGTTGCCAAGCACGAAGCAGCCACAAATATCGGTTCCACCCGAGATAGAGGCGAGGTGTAAGTCCGCTTTTATGTTGGCGTATACATAATCAAACTGTTTTGGGTACAAAACCGAACCTGTTGAACATAATGTTTTCAGTGAGGAGAGAGGGTAGTAATCGCTCGGTGAATACGCGGTTTTTTGCAGTGCCTCTAAATATTTGGCCGATGTACCGAACAAAGTGATGTTGGCTTCTTCTGCCAAATCCCACAATACTCCCGGTTGCGGATACATTGGGCTACCATCATAAATAACCAACGTAGCACCGCTAGCGAGCGCCGAAACATGCCAGTTCCACATCATCCACCCACAAGTGGTGTAATAAAACACACGATCGCCCGGTTGAATATCACAGTGTAATTGATGCTCTTTGAGATGATTTAAAATCGTACCGCCAACCGAATGGGCGATGCATTTGGGTTTACCTGTCGTACCTGATGAGTACAAGATAAACAGTGGGTCATTGAAGCTAACGCGTTCATAGCGTAGCCCACGTGGAAGGTAACTTGCGAGAATCGCATTCCAATCAGAAAAAGCGTCGTTAAAATCAGCCGTGAGTGAGCGTTGATGTAAATATTCGATCTGACAAATGTTGTGTAGGCTCGAAATAGCATCGGCAATCTGACCGTTTTTTTCTTCCATGAGGTGGGTTTTGCCATTAAACGTATACCCATTGCAGCAGAACAAAATTTTGGGTTGTACTTGGCCGAAACGCTCCACTACGCTGTCGACACCGAAATCAGGAGAGGTTGATGTCCAAACGGCTCCTAAGCTAGTAGTCGCTAACATAGCCACTAAAGTTTCGGTCATATAGGGTAAGTAACCGGCGACAACATCACCTTTTTCAACTCCATTTTGTTTTAACCACTGCTGGATAATAGAAACCTGATCACTGAGTTGCTGCCATGTTAGCTTCTTGCTTTGCCCATTTTCATTTTTAAACCAAACGGCAATGCCTTCTGGTTGTTGAAACGCATAAGAGAGCAGATTTTCCGCGTAGTTCAATTGTGCTTGGGGAAACCAAATTGTGTCTCTGGCGGCGGTGAAGTCGTCCCATCTCGCAATCCCCTCACCGTAAATGCAGTTACCACGAAAGCCGATCACATCGCAAAATTGCCACACTTCTAACCAAAATTGTTTTCTCTCGGCAACGGACCAGAGATGCAGTTGTGAGTAGCTTTCTATCGCCTCACCTTGCATATTAATGTGCTCAATAAACTGGTTTAAATTGGACGCTTTGATGCGGTCTTGGCTAGGGACCCAAAGCGGTGTGTGCGGCGTCAAATTTTCTTCAAACATAATCGCGTTCCCTACAACCCTACAAGTGGGTATATATCCGTTTATTTTCTGATCTGTTGGCACTGTTTAGTGTTGTCGGCGAATGCCGCAAAGTCAAACGGGTTGGCCATAATCATATCCCTGATATCTAAGTAAAAAAACCATAAATGTAAAATATTTGTTACGCGTGAGCGTCGTCAGATGTCGAGCCTAAGATTGGCAGACTTTTCACGAGGCGATAGGCTTAATGCAATCGGTTTGTTAAAAGGTTGTGGTATGACGCAGTATCATTCTAAGCCATTAAATAGCAAAGGTTTCATTGACTGGAGTAACGAAGAGGATCGGATTTGGTATGATCTGATCGCACGTCAAGAGACCGTCGTTGAGCAGCGAGCATGCCAAGCCTATTTGGATGGGTTAGCGATGCTGCAACTCTCTAAAGATCAGGTTCCTCAGTTGCCCGATATCAACCGTATTTTGCAACGTGAAACCGGATGGCAAGTCGAGCCGGTGCCCGCTTTAATTAATTTCGATCGATTTTTCGCCTTATTGGCAGAGAAAAAATTTCCAGTTGCCACGTTTTTGCGTAGCCGTGAAGAGTTTGACTATTTGCAAGAACCGGATTTTTTTCATGAGATTTTTGGTCATTGCGCGATGCTTACTCATCCTGATTTTGCATCATTTACTCAGGTTTACGGCAAGCTTGGGGCTAACGCGAGCCCAAAACAGAGAGCTTATTTGGCGCGGCTCTATTGGTTTACGGTCGAATTTGGTTTAGTGCAAGAAAGTGACGGTGTAAAAATCTATGGCGGAGGTATTTTATCCTCCCCCGCTGAAACCGTGTATAGCCTTGATAATCAAACGGCCATACGTGAAAAATTTGACATCCAACAAGTGCTGAGAACGCCATATCGTATTGATATCATGCAACCCATTTATTATGTGTTGGATGATCTACGAGATCTGTACCATTTGAGCCAAGAAAATCTTGTACAGCAGGTAGAAAGTGCCATGCAGGCAGGCTTGTTGGCCCCCTTATTTCAACCCAAGGAAGAGACCCATGCTTGAAGAATTACGTTGTGAAGCTTGTAGCCTTGATGCGTTAGCATTATCGATCCCCGAGCAGCAGCAACTACTCACTGAACTTGAGGGGTGGTCTATTGTTGTACGTGATGACATCCCCCAGTTGGAAAAAGTGTATGTGTTCAAAAACTTCAAGTTGGCGTGGGCATTTTCTAACCAAGTTGCTCAATTAGCTGAAGCGGAATTCCACCACCCCAGTTTGTTATTAGAGTGGGGAAAAGTGACCGTGACTTGGTGGAGCCATTCCATCAAAGGATTGCACAAAAACGATTTTATCTGCGCCGCAAAATGTGATGGATTAATCGATTAAAACCAATACTATCAATGTTTTAGTTTTAGATCTCGACCTGGTGGTTATTTTCCCTTCGTCGTGCACTTGAAGCTGCAGCAGTGCTGGCTACGTTTGCTCAACCCAGCATAGAGTTTACTTGTGCTCATGGGGATGAGCTCACTTACCGCCTACCTGCAACTTCAACAAGTTGTTTGGATGTATCCGGTCGTTTTTCTACGCAAAAGCCAAACCGTGACCTACACTTTGAAAAGCTCATAATACAAATTTCATATAAACCCAGTGGCTGGGGGCGACGATGGCTTTACAAAAAGTTGTTCATTTCTATGCGTAGGGTTTGACTATGAAAATATCAACGAAAATCATTGCGGCATGTACTATCTTGTGTTCAGTTGGCGTGGTAATCAGCGGTGGTTTTGTTGGGTGGCGAGCATCAGAGCTCTCAAGCCAAGCACTTTATGACCGAGCCGCAAATCAACTTACCTCCGTACGCGAAATCAAAAAGAGTGAAATAACTAACTATTTCAAACAGATCCGTCTGCAAATTGAGACCTTGTCTTCCGAGGTATCGACTCAAGAAGCAATGGATTCTTTTACTCGTTCGTTCTCTCGTTATCCTGCCCACCGTATAACGCCCCAAGATACGGATGCGCTAGAGCGGTATTATCGTGATCAGTTTGGTCGTACTTACCGTCAGGAAAACAGTGGCAGTCAGCCAAATGAGCTTGGTGCGTTTGCACAGCTTTCAGAGCAGGGAAAAGCACTGCAGGCTCGCTACATCGGCGTAAACCCTAACGAGCTTGGATCCAAACATCACTTGGATTTTGATTCATTGGGCAGCAGCTATGATGAAGCTCACCGGCGTTATCACGCCTCGTTTAGGCGATTTTTAGAAGCGTTTGGCTATTACGATATTTTCCTTGTCGATTTGTCAGGCAACGTGGTTTATACCGTGTTTAAAGAACTGGATTTTGCGACCAATTTATCAACTGGCGTATATCAAAATTCGGGGCTAGGCCATGCATTTGCTAAGGCGAAAAACTTGCAAGAGGGGCAATCCTACCTCGAAGACTTTGCACCTTATTATCCTTCCTATGAGGTAGCCGCTTCGTTTATTTCGGCCCCAATTTTCAAAGAACAGCAGCGGGTAGGCACGCTGATCTTTCAGATGCCGATCGATGTGATCAACAACATCATGACATTTGGCGGTAGCTGGGCTGATGCGGGGCTCGGTAAAAGTGGAGAAACTTACCTTGTGGGGCAAGATGGTTTATTGCGCAGTCAATCACGGTTTTTATTAGAAGATCCTGAGCAATACTTTCAAACCTTAACTGATATTGGTGTTGAGCCAGCCACCATTGATCAAATCAAAACTAAGGGTTCGGCCATTGGACGTCAACGCATCAAGACCGACGCGGTACGACAGGCATTGGCGGGTGGACAAGGCCTAGAAACCATCAAAGACTATCGCAATGTTGAAGTACTTTCGGCCTACGCACCTCTGGATGTTTTGGGACAAAAATGGGCTATATTAACTGAAATCGATCAATCTGAGGCGTTACAAGATGTCTCGACTTTAGAGCGTTCAGTACTGCAGACGGTGTTGATTAGCATTGCTGTTCTTGTGGTGCTCTCACTCTTTATTTCTTACGTCGTAGGAAGTGGTATATCCAAACCTATCCGCAGTGCGTCGTTAGAGCTGCATCGGATTAATCAGGAGAATGATTTAACCGCGCGTTTAAGTGAAAAGGGTAAAGATGAAATGGCGGAAGTTGCGGTTGCCTTTAACCAGCTATTTAGCAGCTTACAGAAAACCATTGAGCAGTTTGCGCGGGCGACGGAGTCACTCAACGGCAGCACTCAACGTATGTCTTCCAATATGGAGAGCACGCGAGGCGCTGTTGCCGAGCAGAGTATGAGAACAGAATCGGTCGCGGCGGCGGTAAATCAAATGAGTGCTTCAATTGGCGAGGTAGCGCAGTTTGCTAGCCGAGCTGCCGATTATGTGAAATCAGCTAATGATACAGGGTCACAAAGTGTCGACGTCGGGGAAGCGTTGGGAAATGAAATCAGTTTGTTGAGCGATGAGATGAGGATGGCGGTGGAAGCTATTGAGCGGCTCCATAGTGAAAGTAATTCTATTGCTGAAGTGCTTGATGTTATCCAAGGTATCGCCGAGCAGACCAACTTACTGGCCCTTAATGCGGCGATTGAAGCAGCACGTGCTGGCGAGCAGGGGCGTGGTTTTGCGGTCGTTGCCGATGAAGTGCGATCATTAGCAGGGCGCACGCAAACTTCTACTGAAGAGATCCGTAAAAAAATCGATTCGCTACAACATGAAATAAACAGTGTGTCGCAGGGAATTGAAAAGGCCAATGAAACCGTGGTGAAAGGGGTTGAAACCTGCCATTTGAATACGGATATGCTTGCTCAAATCATGTCGATGTTAACCGAACTGAATGACATGAATGTGCAAATTGCTGCCGCGACAGAAGAGCAAAAATCAGTAACGGATGAAATCAGCAGCAGTATTACTTCGATTGCCGATGCTTCACTGTCGGTTTCTGGGCAGGTGAATGATGTTGATGGGGTGCTTACCGACCTTTCTGGGCAAGCAGAGACACTAAATAGTGAGATTGCTCAGTTCAAATATAAGGCGTAACGCTGTGCACCAATTTCATGTCCAAGCAAGATAGAGGCGGCCACGGCAAATCCAAGAAAGGCGGAAATGAGTACACTTTCAATTGGGGAAAGCAGTGAGATAATCGCAAGTTCAGAAACGCCCAACTGACCGACAATAACGTTGTAAATCAAAATGCCAGCCGCTCGTTTGCTTGTTTCTACCGACTGGCCAATCCAACATGTCGGTGACATTGTCGGCTATCCTAACCCAGCAAACTTTAGTACTCGTTTTAAGGTATGGAGCCATTGCACACCACGAGAATTTCGTAAAAAACGAAATGATTAATTCCACGGCATTGGTAAATGGCACTCTTCATTCATAAACTTTTTTATCTACTAAACGCGATGAAATTATTGCACCTCGAGCACGGCTTATGAAGGTTATTGAAATATCAATATCATTGAGTATATGGCTTGTAAAAATCAATTTATTCATCACATTAATTAGATTCTAACCACCAACAAAACGGTTATGTGCTAAACCTATAAGAGTAGGAATATTGTCAATATAGAGAGATAAGCGATGGATCTGTTTGCGGATTTTCGACAAGAGGCTCAACCAAAGAGTGAAGAGAGTCATGAACTTAGTGTTGAAAATAAGCCATGGCGAGTACTGCTAGTCGATGATGATGAGCAGATGCACCAGATCACTCGTTTAGCGCTAAGAGGGTTTTCATTTCAAGGACGGCCACTAGAGCTACTGTCTGCTATGTCTGGTCTTGAAGCCAGAGAAGTGCTGAATACTCAGCCCGATATAGCTTTAGCGCTCGTTGATGTAGTTATGGAGACGGAACACGCGGGGTTAGATTTAGTTAGGCATATCCGTGAAGAGTGTAAGAATAGAATCATTCGTTTGGTATTACGTACCGGGCAAGCAGGGCAAGCCCCCGAAGATACGGTCATCCAAGAGTATGAAATTGATGACTATAAAGAGAAAACAGAACTTACCACACAAAAACTCAGAACCCTGCTCTATTCGATGTTGCGATCTTATCGGGATCTTTGTTTGATAGAAGAGCAAAAAGAGGGGCTTAAACGCGTGATTGAAGCCTCAGCGAAGGTACAAAATACCACAACCTTACAAACCTATGCTGAATCGGTACTGAGCCAGCTCACTTCTTTACTTAAACTCCATGCATCGGCATTTTATTGTATCGTTCAGCCTAAATCTGAAGGCGAAGGTTCGTGTGCTTTAACGTTGGCGGCTATTGGAGGATTTGTCGATTTTTATTCTGACTGTGATTTCTCGCGCTTACCTTCGGAAGTGGCTAAGCGCTGCCAGCTTGCACTGCAAAGCAAAATGTCTCATAGCTACGATGATGCCTCTGTACTTTATATGACAGACAGTCGTGGTGTAGAAAATTTACTCTATATTAATTTGCTTGAGCGCTTATCTGAAAATGACGAACGTTTGCTTGAAATCTATATGTATAACATAGGGTTAACTTTTGAAAACTTAAATTTACAGCTTGATTTACGCGAAACATCGAGGGAGCTTGTTTATAACTTAGCCAATGCCGTCGAAGCCAGAAGCAAAGAAACAGGGGCTCACGTACAGCGGGTTTCTCTGATCTGTGAAAAATTAGCCACATTAATGACCTTACCTGAGCAGGATATTTATATGATTAAAAATGCGTCACCCCTACACGATGTAGGTAAAGTGGCGATCCCTGACAGTATTCTTCATAAACCAGGGAAATTGGACGCTCAAGAATGGGCGATCATGCAAAAACACGTGGAATACGGTGTTGATATCTTAAGTCGTTCAAAACGCAGTTTAATTATCAAAGCGAAAGAGATTGCCGGTTCTCACCATGAAAAATGGGATGGAAGCGGTTACCCAAACCAATTAGCCGGTGAAGGCATTCCTATCAGTGGCAGAATCACAGCATTAGCTGATGTGTTTGATGCTCTTGGTTCTAAACGCAGTTATAAAGATGCTTGGCCGGAAGAGACAATCAAACAAGAAATTGTCGCGCAAAAAGGAAAACATTTTGATCCGATGTTGGTCGATCTGATGCTGGCGCATTGGGATGATTTCATCACTATTCGTGAACAGTTTCCAGACTAGAATCTTTTTTGGAACCGAAAAATAAATCCGTTTTTAGGGAGTAGGATAGAGTGAAAAGCAACCAATTAAAGACGATTGTTGGCTTGTGTACGTCTAGCTTAGCCATCGTTCAGATTCCTTTTGTACAAGCACAAATTGATCCTTCAAATCCCAAACTTAATGAACCTAAACAAATGGTCGCACACCTTGGTGAACTCCCTGGGCTGATTAATGCGGATGGTTCGGGGCCATTTGTCGAATTAGTGAGGTACATGGATAAGGTCGATCCTGATACAGAGATCCATATTGAAGTTTTCCCTTTGCATCGAGCTGTACATGGGGTCGTTAATAAGCAAGCTGACTTTGCCTTACCCGCGATTTATGTTGATGATCCTGAAGGAAAGTTACCATTTCGTTTTAGTACGAAGTCGTTCGGTTTAGTGGCACATGTTCTTTATACAAATAAAGCCAATCGAATCACGTCAGAACAGCTTTGGAGCCAGCCTGATAAATACTACGTTGAGGCCGTTCCTAGCTATATACCTTTTGAAGTTGCGCGCTCAAATAGCATCAATGCTTCACTACTTAAAGTGGCCGCTGGACGTATTGATGGATTTGTCTGGGCACAAGAAGAAGCGGATATTGCGCTGAAAAGTTTAGGTTTAGAGAATGTTTCACGCCAACACTTTGCCGATTTCAAGGATGTATTTGTCATTGCTCACGGCTCTAAAGGCGATGAGGTTGATCAATACTTAACGCGAATACTCTCTCAACTAGAGGAAAGTGGAGAGTTGAAAATACTCTATGATGCTATTCACCGTCCTTACGATGATTGGCAACCTTGACCCTCTTACTTTCTGTCTATTATTACTGCATCATTTATTGCAGCATCATCATTAACAAGTTCAAGGGCCTTAGGGAGAGTAAAAACGTAATGAACACCTTGGCCAACATTAGAACTAAAATCTAGTTTTCCTTGTAATTTTTGAGTCGCTAGATTAAAGACAAGATTCAAGCCAAGCCCTGATCCGCCACGGCCTCTTTTGCTGGTAAAAAAGGGTTCAAAGATTTTATGGTGCAGTTTTGGTTCGACGCCACAGCCATTATCTTTATATTCTAAGAGGATATTCTCTCCTTCCTGTTTGAACGCAATGGTTATGATGGGGTTTTGCTCATCACTAAAAGCGTGGTTGACGCTATTCATCACTAGATTAGAGACTATTTGAGTCAATACTCCAGGCAAGCTGTTCATGGTTAGTCCTTCATCGCCCTCAAGTACGGGGGTAACAGGGATTTTCCTAGTCTCGGGATGAAGACTGGCGATAAGCGCGCTTAATACTTGGTGGATTGAGAATTGACTGCGGCTTTCAGAAACTTGATCGACAGCAGTTTGTTTAAAGTCTCGGATCAGTTTGGCAGCACGATTTAAGTTGCTCTCAAGCATGGCATTGGTTTCATTCATTCTTTGCATTAATTCAGAAAATTGTTGGCTTGTGAGCGTTTGGTTGGCGAAGGCGTTATTTAGCTCTTGTGTTACCTCAATGATTACCGAACTTGCGGTCACCGCGATACCTAATGGCGTGTTGACTTCATGTGCCACCCCAGCAACTAAACCACCTAAAGCCGCTAATTTCTCAGATTCAATCAACTGTGTTTGCGTGGCTTTTAGTTGCTCAATACTGTTTTCCAGATCGCAAGTTCGTTTGGCGACTTGACGCTCTAAGTTTTGGTTGAGTTTTTGTAGTTCAAGCTGCGCCAGTTTTAGCTCGGTAATATTAATTGCTGTGCCCCGTAACCCGATAAACATATCCTTCTCATATCGTGCTATTGCTTGAAACATCAAATAGTGCTTACAATCATTGATGATAATTGTCTCTTCACACATTGAAAACGAGCAGTGTTTAGTAATGGATTGGAGTAATTTTTTCATATCTCGCAGTGAGTCAATCTCTGAAAGTAGTGGCTTGCTATTTTCACTGATATCTAAAGCTTGACGCATGGGCTCGGAAGTGTAAATCAACCTGTCAGTACTATCAGTCTCCCATAACCAGTCGGATGAGACGTCCGTAAAATCGGCTAATCGTTCTTGTTCAAGTTTTATATTGCTGTACAACGTAGTTACATTTCCGGTAATTTTATTGGTCTCATCGGCCAGCCAAGTGAGTTCATCGTTATGCCCCATAATCCATTTCTTATGAGGAAGTTTTAGTGGTTTTGGTGGATGGCGAGGGTTGTATTTGCGTAAGTATTGAGCAATAGCGAAGACACGTCGGTTTACACTCTCATGGAAAATCATCAAAATAGCGTAACAAATAAAGGCAGTCTTAACCGCGTTCACGACCAATATCAGTAGAAACTGCTTGATTAAGTAGTTGTAGATTTCTTGGGCATTAGACTCAACGTAGATCTCGCCAATCTGCTCTTTGGCTTCCGTTTTTGGGTTGATATAAAGCATGGGATAACGGTGTGCGACTAATTGCTCTGTCACTTTTTCTCCGGCACTGAATTGATAACCGCCAGACGTGATTTCCAAATAATCAATTTTAGGCAAGTTCACTAAGCCATCTAAGCGCTGTTGAAGCGTCACGAGATCATAATTCCATAAAGAAGCGGCAAGCAGTTCGGCATGAACGAATTCTATTTCGTGATGACGCTGAGCCACATCATCGAACTCTCTATCATAGTCGAAATAGGTTTGTGCTAACGTTGTCATCAGGGTGACAGCACCACTCAAAATGATAAGGAAAAAAATGATCCTGCGACCAATACGACTCGATAGTGGGTTATCCATGCTTTCATTAAATGTTCGGCTTTTGTTCATCCTGCTTCTCATTTTTTTGAGTGATAATTTGAGTATAGATGTCACATGGGAAGTGTGAATAACATCTTATTGACTACACTATAAAAAAATAGCCGAAACATTGGAGGCAGTTCATGCGTTGGATATGGATATTGTGTTTTATAAGTGTGCCCGTTATGGCGGGAAAAATACTCTTAATAGAGAGCTACGAGCAAGGTTATGAATGGGACGCTAGCTATGTATCCGCCCTTAAGCAGTCGTTAACGCCTGCGCATGAACTGCATACCTTTGAGATGGACACCAAACGTGTACCAGCAAGCCGTTATTCACAAATCGCCGAACAAGCCTTTAGCCGATATCAGCAACTGAAACCACAGGTAGTGGTTTTAGGAGACGACAATGCGTTGGTTCATATGTTGCCGAAACTCTACAACGAGCCAATCTCAATCGTGTTTCTGGGTATTAATTCAAACCCACGAAAATTCATGGCTCAATACCAAGGGCAAGCCAAAGTGACCGGTGTTTTAGAGCGCCCCCTCTATGTGAAAACCATGGGAGAAATTGGCCGGATGCTCGATAAAGATAAGCGTAAAGTATTGGTGTTATTTGATTCGGGTAGTACGGCGAGTATTGCGTTGGAATTTATGCAAACCCAAGCGAGTATGATTGAAAAGAATTTAGGCATTGCGACAGAGATAGCTTCAGTGGCGACAGAGAAAGAATGGCAGACAAGAATAAGCACAGCTAAAGAGCAAGGATTTGGCGCCATAGTCGTGGGGCTTTACCAAACCTTGGTCGATGAGAGCGAAAATAATGTGCCAGCGGATACTGTATTAACGTGGACAAACCAACATACAGAGGTTCCTTTATTTGGTTTTTGGGATTTTTCGATCGGTGCGGGCAAAGCGGCTGGGGGTGTTGTGTTAGCGGGTCGTGATCAAGGCGAAATGGCGGGCAAAACGGTGTTACGTATTTTAAATAATAATGAAGACGCAAGCCGCATTCCTATCCAAATCGGCCAGCAAGGGCGTGCTATTTATCATCAGGGCGAAATGTCACGCTGGGGGTTAAGCGTGCCGGAAGGATGGATGAAGATTGACTGACTTTGATGGGACTGTATTGAATTGTCGAATTCAGTATTACGTCTAAAATAAAAAAAGCAGAGAGGCGGTGGCCCGTCTGCTTTTTCTTCATTACAGTTTATTAAACAGCCAATGGCATTTCATTTGATGGATCATGTTTACTGTAAACACGAATCAAACCAACCACAGCAAACACAGACATCAACAGCATCAATGCACCAAGTGGCATCTGGTCATGAGCTGGAATAGCCGACGCTAAAAGGGTGGCTAAACCAGCCCCAAGGTTTTGCATACCGCCTAACACAGCACCTCCTGTTCCTGCATGGTAAGGCAGTGGTGTTAACGCTCCAGTGGTCGCTGCGGGAAAGAGAATTCCTGCACCGAGAAAATAGACAGTGGCACCACCAATTAAGGTCAATGCGCTGGTTTGCCCCAACACTCCAGGAACAAACACCACCAATGAACCTAATGCTATCGCTACCAAGCCCACATACAAGGCGCTTTTTTCGTTGAAGTTCAACGCAATAACACTCGATAACGCCGCACCAACTAAATAACCAGGGATCGGTAAGACAAACAATAAGCTGACGGTGGTGGCAGGCAGTTGCAAAACGCCACCAAGTAATACACCTGCAGCGGCTTCAAACACCGCGACGCCAGAGAAAGTCGCCACGAGACAAATTAAATACCCTTGGAAACGTTTGTCACTCAGCACATAGCGATAACTGTTTGCAACCGATTCGTGTCTGCGAGCCGCTTTAGGCAATGTTTCTACCATACTCGTCATCATAGTGATCACCACCGCAATCGCGAATAGGGATAAAAATAAGTAACTAGAGCGCCAGCCAAAACTTTCTGTTAAGTACCCACCAAGAACAGGAGCAATGAGTGGCGAAAAAATAACGCACATGCTGATTAGGCTATTGGCCTTATGCAATTCTGCTCCTGAAAAACAGTCTCGAGTAAGGGTTCGAGACATTGCGCCACCACACCCAATGCCAAGCCCTTGAATAAAACTACCGACCAAAAACCAATCGTATTGGTGAGCAAATAATGCGAGTAGCGATCCTGCAATATAAATCAGCAACCCAGCGATAATAATCGGTTTGCGTCCTAGACGGTCTGACAATGGACCATAGACAAATTGTGATAGTCCATAAGGGATTAAATAACATGCCATGACCGCCTGCAGTGATGCAGGAGAAACTAAAAACTCTCCCGCCATATGTCCAATGGACGGGACGTACATCGTTTGTGTCATTTGGCCGACAGCGGTCAAAATCGCAATTAAAAATGTGAGTTTCACTAACGGAAACGATGCGGACATGGTCTATCTCCTGCACAATGGTGCAACTACGAAATATAATTAATATGAATAATGAAACTAATGGCCAGCGTTAAAAGTATCGCTCTTTCGGTGCGAGATATTAGTGAGGCTAGGCGCTTTTATCAATCTAAAAGTGTGAAGTTGAGCAAGATAAAAATCTATGGTTTGAATTAGAAAAACTAATCATTATTTGGGTGGGTAAAGAGAAATGAAA
>NZ_CAWPDB010000193.1:0-5017 GCF_963886625.1 Vibrio sp. V23_P3S9T160 | reverse complement strand
TGTGTTGAGCATGGCTCTTGGTGTCTGATAATGTACCTAGTTTTTCTATTGCTTTTGCGCTGAACAGTGACTAGTATTTGATGTAAATGAGAATTAATATCATAAAGGTGTGATTAATGATGTTACCTTTACTTGCTGCATTATTATTTATAGTGGGACTTGGCAAAAAGTTGTCGGTTCCAAATTCGTGGCTCTTCTACTATGCACTTTCTGTTGTATTGTTAAGCTGGCTATTCAGTATAAACCCCATTTTTGTCCTGATCCCGTTGTTTATCTTGTCACCTTGTCTTATCCACTATCAACATATCAAGGTGATTAAAATGGCTTATGTGGGCTGCCTGCTGCTGTCTTTTTTCGTCTCTTGGCTTGTGTAAACCAATCCATGTCTTTTCTCGCCAGACAGTCCAAGTCGCTTGGGGATAGTATTTGTGAAAATCATAAGGTAGGATCGCCGGCCTTTTTCTGATGCTAGGAGGTAGCGATGTTTATTGGTTTTGACTATGGAACGGCGAACTGTTCTGTCGCGATGATGCAAGATGGGCAGCCAACATTGTTACCCATAGAAGGCAAAAGCCACTACATTCCTTCGACAATATGCGCCCCGACGCGAGAGTCCATTTCTGAGCATCTGTTCCGTCATCACAATATTACGCCAAGCGATAAAATTGGTGAGCAAGTACTTCGCCGCGCGATCAATGTGAATAGAGAAGAGAGTATTGAACTTGCCACGCAAGACATTGCCTTTGGCCAAGCGGCGCTCGATCTCTATCTGCAGGATCCGCGCGATATTTATTACGTTAAATCCCCTAAATCATTTCTAGGTGCGGCAGGTTTACGTGATGTGCAGGTCAGTTTTTTCGAAGACTTGGTGTGCGCCATGATGGTCAATATTAAGCACAATGCAGAGCAGCACCTTCAGCGCACCATCCAAGATGCTGTGATTGGTCGTCCTATTAACTTTCATGGCCGAGGTGGTGAAGAGGCCAATCGACAAGCGGAATCTATTTTACAACGTGCGGCGAAACGCGCCGGTTTTCAGCACATCAGTTTTCAGTTTGAACCCGTTGCGGCGGGCTTAGAATATGAAGCGACGCTGGTGCAAGATCAAACCGTACTGGTGGTTGATATCGGTGGTGGAACCACCGACTGTTCATTGCTAAAAATGGGGCCGAGTTGGCGAGGGCGTGACGACCGTACCGCGAGTTTGCTTGCGCATAGTGGCCAACGGGTCGGAGGCAATGATCTTGATATCTATATTGCTTTCAAACAGTTGATGTCTTCTTTTGGATTAGGAAGTAAAGCCATTGCTGGCATTGATATGCCGATCACGCAGTTTTGGAACCCGATTGCAATTAACAACGTGGAAGCACAACGTGACTTCTATGCTCAGCAAAACTTGGCAGCATTGAAATTGCTACACAAAGAGGCGCAGCAACCAGAAAAGTTGGCGCGTTTGCTGAAAGTCTATTTTGAAACGCTTGGTTATCAAATTGTACGCCGTGCAGAAGAGGCAAAAATTGCTCTATCTGATCTTACGCAATGTCAGGTGGTGCTTGATCTTCTTTCTGAGCAGATCGAAGTGCAAATTGAGCGTGAGCAAATGATCGACGCCATTGAATCCCCTAAAGCGAAAATGGTGGAATTGGTCAAAGAAGCGGTTGAACAAGGTGGCGTAAAGCCGGATGTTATCTTTATGACGGGCGGATCTGCTCGTTCTCCAATATTACGCCAAGCGGTAGAGCAGCAACTGCCCCACGTACCCGTTGTCAGCGGTAACTACTTTGGTTCAGTGACTGCGGGTTTGGCTCGTTGGGCAGAGATTTGCTATCGCTGATATGAGCGTTTAGCGCTTCGTTTTTGATGCGTTGGGGGCCGGTAATGTTGCGAATGATCGTGTTTCATTAAAACATTACTGGCAACCAAGCTACCTAAGCTTATCAACCCTAATCCGATCCAAGTCAAAGGCGTTGGCATCTCACCAAAAATGGGAATCGCCAACAAGGTTGCCACGACTGGTGTTGCAGAGCCAAAGGCCGCGGAGCGTTCTGCGCCGAGTGTTGAAACTGCATATAAATAGGTAAATGCTGCAATGAGCCCCGCCCCGACACCTTGTAGCAGTATGTGTCCCGCCAGTTCTTTCCACGGCCAGTGTGCAAAAGAGTGTGTGGCTAAGTAGCTATCGACGATGCCTAAAGCGATTAGAACGGCCAATAAAACAGTAGAAAGTAAAGCAACCCATCCCGCGCTGATGAGCGCATGCAAATTAGCTACCCGCGCACAAATCGTGAACACTGCCCACATTAGGCTACCAGTTAAAAACATCAAATGCCCGGTTAAACGGTTTGACTCAAAATCAGTGGCACTTGAATAGAGGAAAATACCAACCCCTGCCACCACTAAAGTCAGCCCAGCGACTCGATGGCGACTTAACGGCTGTTTAAACAGCAACACCGCTATACCCGAGACAAACAGCGGCAGCACACCCGGAACAAGCGCGCTACCATCAGAAACCGGAACGTAGTGCATCGCATGGCTTGTCACTAGTAAATAGGGCAATCCACAGCCAATAAATAGACCAATTAAGTAACGCATAGGTACATTTTGCAATTGATGTCGAGTTCTCCAAACCAATGGAGAGAGCAACAAAGCGGGCAGTAAAAAGCGCGTTAATGCAATATCCGCAGAGGTTAATAGGCCGCTCGCCCCTGCCTTTAAAGAGAGGAAAAAGCCGGACCATAATAACAGTGTGGTGCCTATCGCGAGGTAGCCATAAATCATAATTTCATTCACATCAATGGATGGTTTCTCACTATTATCTATGGTTCGGCTTACTTTTATCCGGCAAGTTCACCTTTATTGCTAGATGGTTTAGCACTTATCCGCTATAAATTAGCAAAATGTTAGTGGATTTCATCAAGGATCGAGTAATGGATAGAATAGACCGCCGCATGTTGACCTTATTACAAACAGAGGGACGCTTAAGCACCGCAGAGCTTGCAGAAAAGGTTGGATTATCACCTTCTCCCTGCGCAAGACGCTTGAAACGATTAGAGGAGAGCGGGATCATTGATGGCTATCAAGCTCGCTTAAGCCGGCAAGCTGTCGGAGTTGGTATGACGGTTTTTGTTGAAGTTAGCCTGAATAATCATCAAGCCGCTTCCATTGATAGTTTTGAAGAGGCAATCAAAGAGATGGAGGAGGTGATCAGCTGCCATGTGGTTTCAGGTGCGTATGATTACTTGCTGGAAGTCGTTAGTGCCAATTTATCAGGGTACGAAGCATTTACGCGTCAGTTACAGCGGCTCAACAATGTAAAAGATATGCATACCCACCTCGCCATGCGTCAAGTGAAAGCCGCTACCGCGATGCCTATTTGGGTTTAGAGACAGCACTTGCGTGCTGTCTTCAGGGTCAGACGTGCTTATTCAAATTGAAATGACGCGAGAGAGTTTTTACTGATTTCGTTGGCAATCAATTGATGGATGGCCGTGGTAGGGTGCGTGACGCCCCAAAATACGTATTTGTCAGAGCTATGGTAAGCGCAATCATTGGTTAAGCTATGACGGTATAAGTAATCTAAAGCTGAATTGCGATTGATGTTGAGGCATGCATCGGTCGCATTTTCAAAGCCGTATTGCTGTGGATTGGCTGTGAGGTTTTCAAACAAGCTATGAGCATCAAACAGGATGATATTTACCCCTTGCATCTGATAATACAGTGCTTGTTGCTGAATAAACGCATTGAAAGTGGTGATCTTAGCGCTGACTTTCGCTATCTCTTCTGCTGTTGAATATTTAAATTGCGGGGCTTTGGTTGCATCGGGTAGGGTGAGTAGAATAATATTTTTGGCCCCTGAATCCACAAGACGAATCATCGCGCTGCTAAAATCTGCTTTGACTTCATATACTTCACGGTTGTAATTCATAAAGTCATTCAAGCCAAATTCAAGGGTAAAGAGCGTATTTTCTGGCTGGTAGTTTTTGGCCATTGTCATGTAATTTAGATAAGAGCTGACTTGATCGTTCACACCTGTCAGCGCGATATATTGATTACGCCCTGCGGCACCGCCAATCGCCCAGTTATATACAGGTAAATTGTACATTTTTGCTAAATACTCTGTCCACACCAAACCATTGGAAAAGTGTCCTAAAAACCAAGAGTTAGGATTGGGAAATTTCCATTGTGACGCATTGAATATATTTCCTGTATCCGAAAGGCTGTCACCTATGGTCACCATTTTATTAATGACGGGTTTGGCATTTTGTTTATCGTTAGTCCAGATCGAATGATTGTATGAGAACCTATTGTCTGCTGCGAAATAAGTAATATCTGCAGAATCGTGACTGACGCCGAGCGTCTCTTCACAACGCTGCTTTATTTCATATTGTGAGGTGTCAGTATAAAACATATTTTTAAAGCGCACAGATGACCACCAGTAACCACT
This sequence comes from Vibrio sp. V23_P3S9T160, assembly GCF_963886625.1. Taxonomy (NCBI): domain Bacteria; kingdom Pseudomonadati; phylum Pseudomonadota; class Gammaproteobacteria; order Vibrionales; family Vibrionaceae; genus Vibrio; species Vibrio sp. V23_P3S9T160. Next base: position 573 of record NZ_CAWPDB010000193.1, on the reverse strand, counting down.
AATGGTGTAGTCATTTCCTTGTTCATCCAATGCCCACTCCCAATCTGTTGCTGGGTCATCATGATTGCCAGCGGGCCGATACCAACAGCGTACATAAGTGTAGGTTTGCTTATTTTGCGTATTCATTACGCCATAAGCGGTAACTGGTTCTGAGGTGGTATCCGTATTTTCTGCAATCGCCATGGAGAGTGGCAATATTGCGGTCATCAATAACGTCATTAGTTTCATATTTTTTTCTTATTGGTTTAGGCACGTATCTACTAAAGAATAAGTGCGAAAGTGAAATTAACAAACTGGTCAGACCTATTTTGGGTTTATGGTGTTAAGCGTCAATCAATAAACGACTATGTTGAGCATTATTTGGTATTAAGATCAAACAATGAACTGTCAGTGAAGAAAATACGAAAGGGTTTTTATGAATCCTAATTTAGGTAAATAACAATAAGGTTTTGCTTTATTAATTTGTCCTAATGTTAAATCTCAGTAGTTTAATAAAAATATCAATAAAATTATAATCAGTCAATATGTGTAAAAATTAAACAGTTTTATTGTGATTTTAAGCCACATTAAAAA
>NZ_CAWPDB010000192.1:0-11281 GCF_963886625.1 Vibrio sp. V23_P3S9T160 | reverse complement strand
GCTAGGGCAACGAGTCTTTGAGTACGTCTTGGGTCATTGAGGTGAGCTTGACCAAATTGCTTTTGTGCCCAGAGGGTTGGTTCTATATAAGTCATTCTAATCATCCTTGTTATTGCTTAGATGATCAGATCATGAAACATAAAATTAGTTCAAAAAAATCCCCAAGCAGAGGCTTGGGGATTTGTGTATAAGAGACAGCTCCCAGCCTTCCCCTCAAAGGAGAGGAGAACAATCCAACCATCTCAGCAAAGAAAAGTACCCTTTCTTCGTACAAGGAAGATCATAGTTTCTCTAGCTTGGCATAAGCAGTCACTAGCCATTTAATGCCTTCACCGTTAAAAGCGACTTGCACTCGACTTTGCGGGCCACTACCTTCGAAATTAATGATGGTGCCTTCACCAAAAATAGGGTGTTTCACGCGTGCGCCCAAGCTAAAGCCTGTCTCGTTAAAGTTCTCTTTGACCGCTGTTTGACTAAAACGCCCGGCACTGCTTGGTCGGCTCACTTGCGCTTTCATGCGCACTTCATCAAGGCACTTTTCTGGCAGCTCACGGATAAAGCGTGACGGCTTATGGTATTTATCCTGACCGTATAAACGGCGAATTTCAGCGTAAGTAATGTAGAGCTTTTGCATGGCGCGCGTCATTCCGACGTAGCACAAACGGCGCTCCTCTTCCAATCGCCCCGCTTCTTCGGCCGACATTTGGCTAGGGAACATGCCCTCTTCAACGCCAACCATAAACACCAACGGGAACTCTAACCCTTTCGCGCTGTGCAGTGTCATTAACTGTACGGCATCATCAAATTCGTCAGCCTGCCCTTCGCCCGCTTCCAGCGCTGCGTGGGTTAAAAAGGCCGTCAACATGCTCATCTCATCCGCTTCTTCTGGCTTTTCAAATTGGCGTGTTGCGGTGACTAGTTCTTCCAAGTTTTCAATTCTGGCTTTGGACTTTTCACCCTTTTCAAGCTGATACATCTCAAACAAGCCAGAGGTTTTGATTACATGGTCGGTTTGACTGTGTAACGGCATCTCAGCGCTATCATCTTCAAGGGCATTGACCAGTTCAATAAACCGGCTTAATGCGCTTGCAGCACGTCCTGTGAGCACTTTTTCTTCCAACAGCACAAGGCTCGCTTGCCACAAGGTACAGCCGCGATCTCGCGCCGCAAAACGAATGGTTTCCAGCGTTTTATCACCTAAGCCACGCGGTGGCGTATTTACGACTCGCTCAAAGGCCGAATCATCATTGCGGTTAGACATCAAACGCAAGTAACTTAACGCATCTTTGATCTCTTGGCGCTCGAAGAAGCGCATGCCGCCGTAGATGCGATAGGGCAAGCCTGCTTGAATCAAGGCTTCTTCCAAAACACGAGATTGGGCGTTGTTGCGATAAAGCATCGCACAATCCTCTAATGCGCCACCTTTATCTCGCCACTCTTTGATTTTATTGACGGTAAAACGCGCCTCATCAAGATCGTTGTAGGCCGAATAGATAGAAATTGGCTCGCCTTCGCTGCCATCTGTCCAGAGCTCTTTACCCATTCGCTCGGTGTTGTTCGCGATCAGTGCGTTCGAGGCTTGCAAAATGGTTTTGGTTGAACGGTAGTTTTGCTCTAAACGAATGGTATTAACGCTCGGAAATTCCTGCGTGAATTTTTCGAGGTTTTCAATTTTGGCACCACGCCAGCCATAAATGGACTGATCATCATCACCGACGATCATCACGTGGCAATCGCGCCCAGCCATCATGCGCAGCCACGCGTATTGGATGTTATTGGTGTCTTGAAATTCGTCGACCAAGATGTGTTTAAAGCGCGCTTGATAATGTTCACGAATGTGCTGCTTATCACGCAACATCTCGTGGCAACGCAGCAAAATTTCGGCAAAATCAACCAAACCTGCGCGATCGCACGCCTCTTGGTACGCGGAATAAAGCTGCAAATAGGTTTGAGTCACGGGATCGCGGTATGCATCGATGTGCTTCGGACGAAGACCTTCATCTTTTTTACCGTTAATCCACCAGCACACCTGGCGCGTAGGCCACTGCTTCTCATCTAGGTTTTGTGCTTTGATTAAGCGACGCAGCAAACGCAGTTGATCTTCAGAATCGAGGATCTGAAAATCCTCAGGCAGGCGAGCGTCAAGATAGTGAGCGCGTAAAATACGGTGGCAAATACCGTGGAAGGTGCCATTCCACATGCCCGATGCGCTGCCCATCATCAACTCTTCAATTCGGCCACGCATTTCCGCCGCCGCTTTGTTGGTAAAAGTCACCGACATCACTGAAAAAGGCGAGGCGTTTTCAACCGAGATAAGCCAAGCAATGCGATGCACCAATACTCGGGTTTTACCACTCCCCGCTCCGGCAAGCACCAGCAAGTTTTCTAAAGGCGCGGCAACCGCTTCGCGCTGTTTATCGTTGAGACCGTCGAGTAAGAGAGAAGGATCCATCATGGCTAAGCTACTGGTTATTTATACATAATTGCCCAGATTATAACCTCAAATCGCGGCAAGATGCTCGTCTCTATCACATTTTTCTGGGCATTCAAAAATGAAAAGCCCACCGCAAAGGTGGGCTAATTCGAGCTTCATCGCATTTTAAGCGCGTGACTACGCGGCGATCCCCGCATGACGCAGCAACGCATCAATTTGCGGCTCGCGGCCTCTAAAGCGTTTAAATAGCTCCATCGGCTCTTCACTACCACCCATTTCAAGGATGTTGTTCAAGAAACTTTGCCCAGTCTGTGGGTTAAAAATTCCCTCTTCCTCAAAGCGAGAAAACGCATCCGCCGAAAGCACTTCTGCCCATAAGTAGCTGTAGTAACCTGCGCTGTAACCGCCAGCAAAGATGTGGCTAAAGCTGTGTGAGAAACGGTTCCATTCAAGGCTTGGTAACACGGCCACTTTCTTTTTCACTTGGGCGAGAGTTTCCAACACTTGCGGCCCTACTTCGGGATCGTAAGTGGTGTGCAAGGTGAAATCGAACAAACCAAATTCAAGTTGGCGCAAAATAAACATCGCTGACTGGAAGTTTTTCGCCGCGAGCATTTTATCGAGCATTTCTTTCGGTAGCGGTTCACCCGTTTCGTAATGACCTGAAATAAACGCTAACGCCTCTTCTTCCCAGCACCAATTTTCAAGGAACTGACTTGGCAGTTCAACCGCATCCCACGGTACACCGTTGATGCCAGATACCGCACCCACTTCAACTTGAGTCAACATGTGGTGGATCCCGTGTCCAAACTCATGGAACAAAGTGACCACTTCATCATGAGTAAATAACGCAGGTTTATCACCGATTGGGCGATTAAAGTTACAGGTCAAATAAGCCACTGGTGTTTGTAGCTCGCCATTTTGAGTGATACGGCGGCCACGGCAATCATCCATCCACGCGCCGCCACGCTTATGTTCGCGTGCATACAGGTCGAGATAGAAGCTGCCACGCAGTGCTCCTTTCGCATCAAAAATATCGAAAAAACGCACCGATGGATACCAAGTATCAACCCCAGAGCGCTCTTTGACGCTCATGCCAAATACGCGGTTGAGCACTTCAAATAGGCCGCTCACCACTTTCAATTCTGGGAAATAAGGGCGCAGCTCTTCATCTGAAATATCAAACAAGTGCTGTTTCTGTTTTTCGCTGTAGTAAGCGATATCCCACAACTCTAGCGTGGTCACGCCAAACTCTTGCTGCGCAAATTGACGCAACTCTTCTACTTCACGCTCACCTTGCGGTTTCACTTTGGTGGCTAAATCATTTAAAAACCCTAACACTTGATCGGGCGTTTGCGCCATTTTAGTCGCCAGTGATTTTTCACTGTAGGTATTAAAACCGAGCATACGGGCTATTTCATGACGCAGTTTGAGTTTCTCAGCGATGATTTCGCTGTTATCCCACTTGCCCGCATTTGGCCCGCGATCCGAGGCACGCGTGACATACGCTTCATAAAGCTCTTTGCGCAAAGCTTGGTTATCACAATAAGTCATCACTGGCAGATAAGAAGGAATGTCGAGCGTTAATAAATAGCCATCGAGCTCTTTGGCTTGCGCCGCCGCTTGTGCCGCTGCTAACGCCGATTCTGGCATGCCCGCTAATTGATTGGCGTCGGTAATGTGCTTGGTCCAGCCCATCGTGGCATCCAGTACATTGTTAGAGAACTTAGAACCCAACTCAGATTGACGTTTACTGATCTCGCCGTACCGTTTTTGCTCTGCCAATGGCAAGCCGATACCCGATAGCTCAAAATCACGCAGTGCATCATTGATGGTTTTTTGCTGCGCCTGAGAGAGAGAGGAAAAAGTATCGCTGGCTTTCATGCTCTTATAGGCTTCAAACAGGCCTTTATGTTGCCCAACCCAAGTGCCGTATTCAGACAACAGCGGCAAACAGCTTTCGTACGCATCACGCAGTTCATCGCTATTGAGCACGGAATTAAGGTGGCTCACTGGCGACCAAATGCGGCTTAAGCGATCATCCACCTCTTCAATGGGTGCAATCAAGTTTTCCCACGTTGGGGTACTATTGCCAGCAAGGCGTTTTTCAATTTCGGTGCGGCAATCTTCTATCGCTTTCTCAACCGCAGGCTTCACATGCTCTGGCTTAATGGCGGAAAACGGCGGTAAATCCGTGAAAGTGAGAAGTGGATTAGACATAAAACATTCCTTTTAAGTTAAGACGCGCCTGCACGTTGATGCATTTCTCTGCAACAGTCACTGATTGTTTCACGGCAACCGTCGATTTTGTTTATCTGAAATAGTAAATATAGGTAGGTTCAGCAATTTTCAATAGTGGCGTATAATCAGCCAATACGTTTGATTGATGAAACACACTCCATTTGGGGTGTTTTGAGAGCCTATTTTGCTAAGTTATCGCCACAGTTTTCACGCGGGCAACCACGCGGATGTATTAAAGCATATCGTACAAAGCCTTATCCTCAATGCATTACAGCAAAAAGAGAAGCCTTTTGTTTATCATGACACCCACTCTGGCGTGGGCCGTTATGACTTGACCCATGAATGGTCAGAAAAAACCGGTGAATATAAACAAGGGATTGCTCGTATTTGGCAACAAAATGTAACGCCACCCGCTATTCAAAGCTACCTTGAGGCAGTAAAAGCACTCAATGAAAGCGAAGAGTTACGCTACTACCCCGGTTCACCGCGCGTGGCGCGTGCTCATCTACGCGCGCAGGATCGTATGGTGCTCACTGAATTGCATCCGAGCGATTACCCTTTGCTCGAGCAAGAGTTCCACCGAGATCGTCAGGTATCGATTTACAAAGAAGATGGTTTCCAACGCTTAATCGGTAGCCTGCCACCGAAAGAGCGTCGCGGCTTAGTGTTGATCGATCCCCCTTACGAATTGGCCAAAGAGTACAGCGATGTCGTAAGAGCCATTGCCCAAAGTTATAAGCGCTGGGCGACGGGTATCTACGCCATTTGGTATCCCGTAGTGAATCGCGACACCATTGAGGACTTGCTTGAAGGGCTGGCAAGCCTCGGTATTCGCAAAATCTTACAAATTGAATTGGGCGTATCGCCAGACACCCATGAACGTGGCATGACCGCTTCAGGCATGATAGTGATTAACCCACCGTGGACACTGGAAGGGCAAATGCAGGAAATTTTACCGTTTCTTCAGCAAGCGATTGCCCCGGTAACCGGTCATTTTAAAGTCGAATGGGTTGTACCAGAATAAACTGACCCAATCTATCAAAGAAGTAGAGAACCTTTTTCGCCTTGCTATGGTTGCCAACACCGTACAAAACCAAGGTCAAACAGGATGAAAAAAGAATAATGGAGAAAGTAATGACAACGCATTTTGATTATATCTGTATCGGTGGTGGCTCTGGTGGTATCGCTTCAGCGAATCGCGCGGCAATGTATGGTGCGAAAGTCGCACTGATTGAAGCCAAAGACCTTGGCGGCACTTGTGTCAACGTCGGTTGTGTTCCGAAAAAAGTGATGTGGCATGGCGCGCAAATTGCTGAAGCAATGCACCTTTATGCCAAAGATTACGGCTTCGATGTCGATGTCAAAGGATTAGATTGGTCAAAACTGATTGAGAGCCGCCAAGCGTATATTGGCCGTATTCATCAATCATACGACCGCGTATTGGGCAATAATAAAGTGGAAGTGATCCGCGGTTTTGCACGCTTTGTTGATGCAAAAACCGTAGAAGTAAACGGTGAACACTACACAGCAGACCATATCCTGATTGCCGTTGGCGGACGCCCAACCATTCCGGCTATCCCAGGGGCGCAATACGGCATTGATTCCAATGGTTTCTTTGACTTGACCGAACAGCCTAAACGCGTCGCGGTTGTGGGCGCAGGTTATATTGCGGTTGAAATCGCGGGCGTACTCAACGCACTCGGCACTGAAACGCACCTTTACGTGCGCAAAGAATCACCACTGCGCAGCTTTGATCCCATGATCATCGAAACACTCACTGAAGTCATGGCGGCGGAAGGCCCAACATTACATACTCATTCAGTGCCAAAAGAAGTGATCAAAGAAGCCGATGGCAGCCTGACTCTACACCTTGAAAATGGCCAAAGCCAAAACGTTGATACGCTCATTTGGGCAATCGGCCGCCACCCAGCAACCGATGCGATAAACCTAGCAGCAACGGGTGTGGCAACTAATGCACAAGGCTATATTAAGGTTGATGAGTACCAGCAAACCAACGTCGCGGGTATCTACTGTGTCGGCGATATCATGGAAGGCGGTATCGAGCTCACACCAGTAGCCGTCAAAGCAGGCCGTCAACTTTCAGAGCGCCTGTTTAATGGCAAAACCGATGCGAAGATGGATTACAAACTAGTCCCGACCGTGGTCTTTAGCCATCCCCCGATCGGCACAATTGGCCTCACCACGCAAGAAGCCCAAGCGCAATATGGCGAAGAGAATGTCAAAGTGTATACCTCTAGCTTCACTGCCATGTACACCGCCGTCACCTCTCACCGTCAACCATGCAAAATGAAACTAGTATGCGCTGGCCCTGAAGAAACCGTTGTTGGCCTACACGGCATCGGTTTTGCGGTTGATGAAATGATTCAAGGCTTTGGCGTAGCCATGAAAATGGGCGCAACCAAGGCCGATTTTGATTCAGTTGTGGCAATACACCCAACGGGTAGTGAAGAGTTTGTTACCATGAGAAACTAAATATATTCTTTATCGTAAAATAGCAGCGAGTCATAAGCCGCCTCGCTGCTGTTTAAATTACGAATAGATATATCGCAATGAAATATAAAAATAAAAAGTAATATTCCTCAATCTACTCTTTCTGAATTGGGGCTTCTAAGTTATAAGATTCGTATATCCTAGTAATCTCTCCGGAACGACGCATTTCAGCTAAAATATTCTCTAGCTGATCGATATACTGATAGTTCGCCGATCGTTTAGGCACACTAAAAAAACGACCATTTAGGTAAATGTTTTTATAACTTATTTTCTTTAATTTAGGGTCATTTTCAAAAAGATTAAGCCCATGCTGTTCAGAGGTGATAGCAAGATCGATGCGACTAGCCTCTAGCATATTGATAATTTGTTCTACGCTAGTGACAAAACTGATTTTTAATTTGTCTGTATTTTGGTTAAATTGGTCACTATAAAAACTGCCATTGAGTGCACCAATAACAAAACCTCGGCTGACAATTTCATCAAAACTATTTGCATCAATATCCGAGTTCGTCCGAGTAAAATAAAACACCGCTCTTTCACCATACCCCATTAATAATGGGTGAAGAAACTGTTCTCTCTCTTCATCCATAGAGTGCAGAGGAATAAGATCAACTCCACCCTGTGGAGCGACACCAATGGTTCTTGCCCAAGGAACTTTTGTCCAATGGACTTTATGCCCCAACTTAAGAATAACCTGGTTAATCACATCACCACCAGGGCCTTTACACTCACCATTTTCAAAATAAAGATAGGGTTTTCTATCTCGGCAATGCCCCTCCCACGTAACATTCGCTAAAAGTGGGGCTGACATAAATAGGCTTAAGCAACCAATGATGAATATCCGTATAAACTTTATCATATCGCTTCCTTTAATTAATCAATTAATCCTAATGTTAAATATTTTTAGGAATAACTTAAATATAGTCACTAAGTGGCAATTTTGCTTATATCTCATGAATAACGGCTCATCAATATCATCTAAGAATATACCCAATAGCAAAAATCATCCTGTCATAAAGATAACCTCAGAATATGCTCTTAAAGATGATTAAAATCCCACCAAAGTAATTTTCCCTTGGGCTAACGCCCCCATTTGGCAGGAAAAATCGACCCGTTTATCCGCTTCTTTGGCAAATAGGGTTTCGAGCTTTTCAAACGATTGAGGGATAAAACTGATATTTTTTAACTTCAAGCTTTTGCGGGTTTGATTATCAAGAAACGCTAATGCGGAGGCACTTAACACTTTCTGGCAAGTATCGAGAATATCTTTACTGACCATTTTGCTGTGTACCGCTTGTTGTAGTTGCTCTTTGGTAATGCTGGGGTTGCCTTTAGCAAAGACACAAACGGCGTAGATATCAAGCAGTGCCACCGCGCGCGGCTTTTGCGTTTCGCCATCTTCATAGACTGCCATCAAACAAGGAATTTTGCTCTCATCAAACGATTGGCGACGAATATTATTCAGCACGATATCAGCACCTACCGCTCTTTTTAGCAGCTTCTCTAGCTGCGAAAGCTTTGGTAAAGCCAACTCATCTTGCAGCTCGACCATTTCATCTAATTCAATGCAGCTCTCTTCCGCTCCTTGCACTAAAGGAAGCAACTTTTGGTGCAGTTCACCATCGTCAAACGGTTTCGATAACACAAACGACGCTCCAGCTTCAAGCGCCTGTTTGATTTGTTGCTCATCGGCCACCGTGGTGAGCATTGCCACTTTTATCCCGAGCTTACGTTTGGTTATCGCTTGTGTCAGCTCCAGCCCCGTCATGCCGGGCATGTGCCAATCTGTTAAGACAATATCCGGCTGCCAACTGCCAATCAGCTTGAGTGCGGCCTTACCATTGTCTGCCTTTTGAATGGACAAACGTCGGTAGCCAAACGCCTCTAAGGCTCGTCTGACTATTTCAAGTGTCGCTTTACTGTCATCAACAATGAGAATCTTCACAGCACATTTTTCTATGACCTAACTTGTTCAAAGTATAGGCACATTTTTTTACAACAACTAAACTTACCTGAAAATACAGCAACAAAAGTGGGTTTATGTGATGCCAATACAAGAGTTCCTCACCGAAAAGGTTTTATCGCTCTTAGCGATCGATCTCGGGCTTATTATCTTGTTGGCTTGGTTTTTTATCCTACTGCTGATCCTGCGTGAATTTAGGAAATTTGCGCATGGTTTTACTCGTAGTAAAAGTGATAGCGATGAAGACACGCTTCATTTATGCCAACAATCCGTTGAAAATGCGTTGAACTACACCGCAGAGCATAGCTCGACTCTGAATGATTTAATCATCATTCAAAAAGCGCTCGAGCAACAGGTTTCTCTCATCAAAAATTCCTCTTCTCAGGGCATTAGTGCCGAAGATCAGGCTTCAATTGATGAGCTCAATGAGAAATTGAGTAAATCGCATAAGTTGATCCGCAAACTGAAAGGCGATCTCGATAAAAGTGTGAAAGGGCTACGAGTGACTCGTAAAAAACTCTTTGCTCAAACTGATACCGTTGACAGTTTGAAAGAAGAAAAAGCCACTATCGAAAAAGAGTTTGAACAGTTAGAAGCGGAATACATTAAGATCAGTAAAGCGGGTGATTTCTACGAAATGGCAAAAAATTATCAAGCCGAGAAAAAAGAACTACTAGAGACCATTGAGAAATACAAAGAGCAAGCCAAACAAGGTGGCACTTCTGTCGATGTCGAAGCGATGAAAAAACAGTTGTATCACATCAGTAAAGAAAAAGATTTTATCGAACAACGCTATCTACAATTACTCGAAGAGGGAAAGAAAGAGTAGCGCTGCCGCCATTTCTGACGGCAAACTGAGACACTTATTTAACGCAAATCACATTGAGTAATGAGGAACCTTTCAGTTGGCTGACTTTACCGTTGGTAAAAAGCCCTTTTTGCGACCATCCCCAATAAGGTAAGTGCATTGGCCATTGGTTACTGTCCATCTGTTTTGAATCCAAAAGGCGTTGCCACTCTTCTTCCGTTACCAAGCGCATCGCCATTTTTTGGCAGGTTTTTTCTGCCACCTCATAGTTTAGGCGGCTCCATGCTAGGCCATGTTCCATATAGAACTGTTCATCACTCGAACGTAAATGAGGCACCACAAACTGCAAACCGTTTGCGGTGGTGCTCAAACGAATTTCAACCGCTGGCGGAACATTAAGAGCTGGCGCTTTGGTTGATGGTTTCGTTGATAATGGCGAACTCGCCATTTCCACTTGTGGTTTCGGTAAAGACTTTTTGGTGATTTGTTTTGCGGCAGACGTTGCTTGAGCGGAAGTTGTCTTTTTTATCGGCGAGCTAGACTGTGCGCGCCCTTTGGCAACCTCACGAATGAAAGCTTCTTTGTAACCGGGGATTTGCCGGATAAGAGGCAGTTCTTTTTTTACTTGCTCATAATCAGTATAAGGACCGATTAAGCAACGATACGTTTTCGCTTCTGGTTTTAGCCATACATCGGTAGAAATATGGGTATAAAACGCTTTGGCTTTCAGCAAAGATAATGGCTTATTTAACACGCCACACTGAATCCAAAAAGTGGATGATTGCCCTTTGGGCTTTTTCTTTCCCCATAAACCTTGCCCTATTGGGCATGCTTTATCAAGAATGGGTAACTGATCGACAGAAGCTTGAGTCGCATCACAAAGAAAATCTTCCGCCCAAGCGGGTTGAAATAAAGCCAGCGACGCCAACACCGTTAGGCTTGATGTCACACACAGGGTCGTTTTCCGCATCAGGGTCATCATATTGAGTCCATATACTTGCTTAATAGTAGTGACAACATTACCGATTCAATGTTCCCTAGTTCAATGGATTTGGGTTGGGTATAACAAAAATACTAGCAAAAAAAGAGCCGCATTTGACGGTAATGCCGTTCACTTAAGAGTGAACGGCATTTTTGTTCTTAGCATACCGTTGTGGTCTAGGCTTAACTGTTCTAGGGAATGTTCTTTCCCTTCGCCCTTCAAGTATTAAGCTTTCAGCCATGTTGTGAAAACCCTTTAACTGACGAGGTATTGCTCCTGGTGTTGAGTAAGGTAAGCCTACAAGTAACGCAGATACATGAGCTAATGTGCCGTTAAAACTCA
>NZ_CAWPDB010000191.1:0-11430 GCF_963886625.1 Vibrio sp. V23_P3S9T160 | reverse complement strand
ATTTTATATTGCTAGTCACATACAGGTATAACATTCATTTTTACTTGAATGTGCACTATTAGTGCGTATCCTTAATGTAAATTAATTGTTAATTTAATGTGTCCAATAATTTAATTAAGGAGCTGGTGATGTTAGCTGTACACGAAAACACTTTACAGATTACGCAATTAAGTCAAAAGGCGATTCAACAACTTGCTCCCTCCTTTGCGCAATTACCACATACGGAGCATGCTGATGGTCAGTATCGTTTACGGCGCTACTCTGTGGTTCAATTTAGTAAAGGGAAAGTCGAGGCTTTGGACAAGCATGACTTTATGCAAACCGATCAAATCAATCATTTTCAAGGCAACATTAAGCGCCATTTCGATCCTATTTTACCCTCTACGTTACAAAGTGAAGGGATGAGAGAAGTGTGCGAGGTGTTTGTGGGTACGAATGGTCTGCCTAATGGGCAAGAGATTGAAATCCATCAGATCCGAATTGCTGCTGTGTTTGATGAGACGCAAGTCGCGCCAGAAGGTGTCCATCAAGATGGTTTTGATCATATTGCGTTGGTGGGGGTGAATCGCCACAACATCGTCGGCGGTGAAATTATGCTTTATCAAGACTGCCATGAAGCCCCTTTCTTTCGGAAAGTGTTAGAAAATGGTGAGATTGCGATGCTCGCGGACAGTAAGTTATGGCATAACGCTTGTCCTATTCGCTCAATTGAGCATGGGCAAGAAGGTCATATGGATGTTTTTGTGTTAACCGCTAAGGATGGCCGAAATGATCTTCACTCCTGAAAAAGTGCGTACGCAGTTTAGTGCTTTGTCGCAAAAATATCATGGTAAGTCAGTAAGTTTCTTAGATGGTCCAGGTGGCTCGCAAGTACCTAAGTCGGTAATAGAAAAAATGAGTGAATATCTGGGCCATTTTAACTCTAATTTGGGCGGACACTATTTTTCAAGCCAAATCACCACTGATTTAATGCAGCAGGCTCGTGAGTCGGTTCAAGCGCTTCTGAACGCTGAGTCATCAGGAAATATTGTATTTGGCGCGAATATGACCTCGTTGACTTTTCAGCTAAGTCGAGCCATTAGCCGAGATTGGCAAGCGGGCGATGAAGTGATTGTTACTGCGCTTGACCATTACTCCAATGTCTCCAGTTGGCAGCAAGCGGCGCAGGATAAACACGTTACAGTGCGCCAGGTAAAGGTGAACCAACAAGATTGTACTTTGGATATTGAGCACTTACTGTCATTGCTCAATCCTAAAACAAAGCTGGTAGCGGTCACTTATGCTTCGAATACCACAGGATCTATTGTCGATGTTAAACGCATTGTAGATGCGGCGCATCAAATCGGCGCGATGGTGTATGTGGATGCCGTTCACTATGCTCCGCACCATTTAATTGATGTACAAGAATTAGGCTGTGATTTTTTAACCTGTTCGGCATATAAATTTTTTGGTCCACACGTTGGTATCGCTTATGTCGCTTCGCAGTGGTTACATGCACTTAAACCCTACAAAGTTGAACCTGCAACCAATATTGGTCCAGGACGTTTTGAAACCGGTACACAGAGTTTTGAAGGTTTGGCAGGCGTGATTGCTGCAGTGGAATATTTGGCGCAATGGGGAGACGCGAGTGGCTCGTTAAGAGAGCGTTTGATCGATAGTTTCATTCAATACAACCAGCATGAACGCCAATTAAGTGAGTATTTTCTGTATAAACTTAAAGGATTGAGTTCGGCTAAGCTCTATGGCCTGACCAAGGCTAACAGTGAGCTACGTACACCGACCTTTGCCATTCGCTTAGCTAATCACCATCCAGAATTTGTGGCCAAAACATTGGGCGAGCATAATATTTGTGTGTGGAATGGGCATTTCTATGCGCTTGGTTTAGTGCGTCAGTTAGATCTTGAAAACAGCGGTGGAGTTGTCCGTATCGGTTTTATGCACTACAACACGCGCAGTGAAATTGACGCTTTGTTTGATGTCTTATCCACACTAGCGTAACCAAAGTGGCCCGGAAATCTGTCGAAGGAAAGGTTTCTGGGGCGCAGTGCCTTTTTTAGCTTTCATCTTCGGTTGGCTCTAAGGGTAACTCTTCGATCACAATTGGCTCTTTGGGACCTAAAAATTTAGGTTGAGTATTGGTGATGTAGAGATCTAAAAATGCTTTTGTGCGAGCAAAGACCTCACGCAGCCTCACTTTAAAACCAGAACGAGTTGTTGGCCCTGCAACCGCTAAACACTGAGCATTAATGTTATGGTAGTTGGCAATAAAGAGTGCTCGCTCACAATGAAATTGTTGAGAGATGATCAAAAAATTGTCGGTTTCGAAAATACGTTTTGCGCGAACAATGGAGTCCAAAGTACGAAATCCTGCATAATCTAAGTAAATATGTTCACTTGGGATTCCAGCGCGCAGCAGATCGCGTTTCATCGTCCACGGTTCATTGTACGAACGGTGAGCATTATCACCACTGAGTAAAAACCCTTTTACCTTGCCTTGTTGATACAAAGCGATCGCGGCTTCAATTCGGTGGGTATAATAGTCATTGAGCGTCTTGCCCAAGTACTTACTGGTTCCAAGTACAACAGCGACTTGGAATTGACCGACTTGATTTTGCTCGGTGACGATTTGTTTTTCGGCCTGCCAACTGACCCAGCGATCAATGCCAAGCACAAAAAGGCTTGAAATGAACAACAGTATAGACACGTAGCGAAGCAGCGTGTGAACCCGCTTTTTCCAAACAGGGCGAGAGTGATTTGAAGATGAAAATTTTAACACTAAATTTGACGGTTCCTTTGTGCCCAGATCCCGATAGCAATAAAGCAGAGCATAATAATGCTAAACATCATGCCTGATTCTAACTGCGAAAGTGTCCGAGCAAGGTAAGGGCTCGCTTTGATGATCACCAAACCGTAGCCGAAAGCGTTAATCAATATAAACGTAAATGTGCGAACGACAAAGTGTTGGTTGCGCATTAGCTTGCGCATCGCGGCGTTAATCTCCCCACCAAGCATTACGAGCAAACAAGCGATCAATGCGGTTGATATCTCCGTTAAATACGGTGATAAGTAATGCCCTGCGGGCGCTAAAAAGTTCATCATATTGACTCACAGAAAAAGCCCCTAAACATCAGCCGAAGCTTAGGGGCAGCAGAGTAGGAGCTTAGAAAGCAGTGCGTTTGTAGCGGCGGTATACTGGCTGCCAAAAATGCTGCTCAATGGCGGTTTCTAACACATCATCTGGGATCTCCAGTGCAACACCTTGCTCAATTGCTTTTTTCGCTACCGCAAACGCAATTTTCTTGGAAACGGAGTGAATGGCTTCCAGTGGTGGAAGTAACGCACCATGCCCATTAAGCGCCAGAGGCGAACAGTTGGCGAGTGCACGGCTTGATTCCATCAGCATCTCATCAGTAACTCGACGAGCATTGACCGCCAGTACGCCTAAGCCGATACCAGGGAAAATATAGCTATTGTTGCATTGCGCAATTGGGTAGGTTTTACCGTTATGCAACACGGGAGCAAACGGGCTGCCTGTGGCGACGAGTGCTTCACCGTTGGTCCAACGGATAATGTCATTGGGCGTCGCTTCAACACGGCTGGTTGGGTTCGATAGTGGGAAAATAATCGGGCGTGGGCAGTGTTTATGCATCTCAGTGATAATCTCTTCACTGAATAATCCCGGAGCCCCAGAAACACCGACCAACACCGTTGGCTTGCCATTTTTCATTACTTCCAATAATGAGAAACCATTACCTTCTGTGTTCCAATCATGCGTGTCTTTGTTTTTTTGCACGAGGCGCTGTTGGAAATCAAGTAGGTTAGGCATTCCTTCTTGCAGCAGACCCCAGCGGTCAACCATATAGACTTGAGAACGAGCTTGAGCATCTGAAATACCTTCTGACACCATTTGCGCGATGATTGCTTCGGCAATACCACAGCCTGCAGAGCCTGCACCAAGAAAAGCGATACGCTGCTCGGAGAGTTGACTGCCCGCGGCTTTGCATGCGGCCAATAGCGAACCTACAGTTACCGCCGCAGTGCCTTGAATGTCATCGTTAAAACAACAAATACGGTTTTTATAACGCTCTAATAGTGGCATTGCGTTCTTTTGTGCAAAATCTTCAAATTGGATTAGTGCATCAGGCCAGCGACGTTGGACCGCTTGGATGAACTCTTCTACAAATGCATCATATTCAGCCCCAGTAATTCGAGGGTGACGCCAGCCCATGTACATCGGGTCAGCCAAGCGCTGTGGGTTATTGGTTCCAACATCGAGCACGACCGGTAAAGTATAAGCAGGGCTAATACCACCACATGCGGTATAAAGTGCCAGTTTGCCGATAGGAATACCCATGCCACCAATTCCTTGGTCGCCCAAGCCGAGAATGCGTTCACCATCGGTCACTACGATAACTTTTACGTTATGGTTCGCTGCATTATTGAGTAAGTCATCGATGCGATCTCGATTCGGAAAGGAAATGAACAGACCGCGGCCGCGACGATAAATATTTGAAAAGTTTTCACACGCGGCACCCACCGTTGGTGTGTAGATGATGGGCATCATCTCAGTGATGTGGTTTTGTACTAAACGATAGAATAAGGTTTCGTTAGTATCTTGAATATTACGCAGATAGATATGCTTATCCATATCACTTTCAAAGCTGCAGTATTGTTGGTATGCGCGAACAACTTGTTCTTGTATCGTTTCCGTCGTTTCAGGAAGCAGGCCTTCTAAGTTGAAGGAACTGCGCTCTTCAGCACAAAATGCACTGCCTTTATTGAGCAAAGGCGTGCTGAGTAGAGCGGGGCCCGCATAGGGAATATAAAGAGGGCGTTTATCATTATTCATTGTCGGCCTATTTTAGGGTAGAAGGGAACTCAAAAATGATAACGGTTTACTCATGAGATTGTAAATAGACGAGCGGCGACACATGGCACAGAATACTGAAGAATGCCGATAAAAACGGTAGAATTCTCCGTGTTAATTGCTGAGGGCGCCAATGTACACATTTTTGTCTATTGGTCTCCTTAAGCAGAGATTTCAAAAGTAGTGTTGAGCGATGATCACTTTAAGTGATAAAGCGACTTTTTGTTCACGGTTTGAAATATTAATCAATCAGACACATATGTCAGTAAGTCTGTTTATGCCTTGTTACAAACCTGGTTTTGATATAGCCAATCCATTCGGTTTTAAGGCATAAAAGACTGTTTTTTTATATCCTATTGCTATATGAACAATCATGGATGATATTGAGTACAGTGTGCTGCCAATTTGTCGGGGGACAAAATGAATACACAAGAAAGGAGACGGGTGGTGTTTGATTACACTACATTTCTTGGTGCGTCATGTAATAAGAAATGGACATTCCTCGAAGCCATGACGTCATTTGCACCGATTTTTGGTACGGTATGGAAAGACAGCATTAAAGAATTAGCAAGCCCAGAGGATCGCCTATGGGAAATGGCGTTGAAGTCGTTATCAACACGCCGTAGTGATGAAGCGAATTTAATTTCACTGGTGAGATTGGCGAAATTAGAGGGGATTGAAGAGCTAAAATTAGTAATGCCGTATGCGTTGGATTCTGAACAGATCCAATTGATTCAAAATAAAAGCCAATCTTTGATAAAAAATACAAAACCAGATGAATTTCTTATCACCCTGTAAGGGTATAAACAGATAACGGGGCATATTTAATGCCCCGTTATTGTTGAGTACTAGTCAATCAAGCCATATTGAGAACGCAGGATCGTAATGATCTCTTGCTTTGGGTTTTGGCTTAATACGATCGGTTGGCCAACAATTTTCTCTGCAATCGCAAGATAGGTGTTGGAAATATCCATTAATGCAGCCAAAGGCAGCGCATTATCACGTGCAAGCGCTTCTCGCTCAGCCATCCGTTCTTTGTTGAGTAAAATATCTGGGTCAGGGAAGTAGTTGAGCAAGAATTGACGAAAACCCTCTTTCGAATTTTCCACAATACGTCCTTGCTGATAGGAAGCGCTGTCCCAGATGCGAGAAGAGTCCGGCGTACCTACTTCATCCATATAAATGAGTTTCTCAACGCCGTTGGCATCGGTGACATAACCAAACTCAAACTTGGTATCGACGAAAATTTGCTCTACTTGGCAGAGTGCATGGCTAATGACGCCGAAGCCTTCTTTTAATAGCTTTTCGTACAAGGCAATATCTTCGACACGACTGAAGTTAAAAGCGGCAAAATTCTCTTCAATATTATGACGTGAGATATTGACATCATCGGCTTCTGGAACACCGGGAATGCCTTTTAAGATGCCTTTGGTTGATGGTGTAATGAGCAGTTCTGGCAGTTTTTTATCTTTCTGCAAGCTTTCTGGTAATTGAATACCACAAAAATCTCGTTCACCTTTTTCGTAAGCACGCCACATTGAACCGGTAATATACTGGCGACAAATCGCTTCAATTTTGATTGGCTTGGCTTTTTGCACAATCCATACAAAAGGATGGGGAATATCTAAAATATGGCTATCGGCTAACCCGCTCTCTTGAAATAGCTTAAACCAGTGGTTTGAAATCGCGTTCAATGCCGCGCCCTTACCTGGTACACCTTTGATGCCACCTTCGGCATGCCAGATACAATCAAAAGCAGAAATACGGTCACTGATTACCATAATGGCTAAAGGTGCATCAGGAGCAACGTTGTAACCTTTTTCTTTGATCAAACGCTGGCTATCTTCTGGAGTTAGCCAATAAACAGAGCGAACTTTGCCGCTATGAACAGGTTGGTGAGTGCGAATTGGGAGGTCGTCATTGACGGCAAGGATTTGATCAGCAAGGCTCATTTAGACATTCCTATCTTTTTCAAACGTCATACAGAGAAGATATCGCTTAGCTCAACGCTAGTAAGGATATCGATAAACTGTGCGCATCATACCAGAACTATTTTCTGCTGCCAGATAAAAAGCAAACGATTGCCTTTCGTTTGGAAAATTAAGCAGTGGTGAGTTGAATTCAGGAGAAAAGATGCAGTTCTGAGCCGATAAAGCGGCAAACATTGAGATAAAAGCGAAGTAAATAGAGGGGCGATGGCTCGCCAAAAGCCACACATGTGACTTTGGGCGAGTAGCACTGAGGATTATTAGGTTTAGCTGAGTAAAATTAAAATAGTTCCTGTCAGTGTCATCAGTATATTGGCGATAGCATAGGTGCCGGCATAACCCAATGCGGGAATGGTCGATTTTGCGTAGTCGTTAACGATATCCATCGCTGGTGCGCAAGTTCGTGCCCCGATAATCGCACCAAATAGAAGCGCGCGGTTCATTTTCAAAATGTACGCACCGACCAAATAGGCAAAGACGACTGGCACCACGCTGACTAAAAATGCAAGGCCGATCACTTGTACGCCCACTTCTGAGAGGTGCTGGAACATTTTCCCGCCAGCACTTAAGCCAATGCCTACCATAAAGAACATCAAACCTAGGTCTTTCACCATATTTAATGCCCCTTGCGGTACATAGCCGAAAGTGGGGTGATTGGCTCGTAAAAAGCCAAGCATAATACCAGAAAGCAGTAGCCCAACTGCGTTGCCTAAACCGAAGGAGACTTGTCCAAAGGTCATGGTGATCAAACCAAACAAAATGCCGAGAATAAAGAAGCTACAAAAAGCGAGTAAATCGGCCATTTGACTATGGATAGAGATGAAACCGATTTTATCGGCCAAGCCTTGAACGCGGCTTTTTTCACCACTAACTTGCAGCACATCACCTTTGGCAAGCACAATGTCTAAGTCCATTGGCATTTCAATTTGTGCGCGTATCACTCGGTTCAGGAAACAGCCATATTCGGATAAATTCAGGTCAGATAAGCGTTTACCGGCAATACTGTCACTTTTTACGACGATTTCCTCTTCAGAGATGCGCAAATCCAGTAGGTTGCGATCAAACACCTCTTTGCCATTTCGAAAGCTAGGGTCTAGCCTTGCATGGCTGTCAGGGAAGCCGACCAGTGCAATTTCATCCCCTTCTTGCAAGATGGCGTCACCGTCAGGATGGGCAAGAATGCCATTACGTCGAATGCGTTCAATATAACAACCCGTTTGACGATAAATACCAAGCTCACGTAAATTGCGCCCATCAATCCAGTTGATCAACTCTTGACCAACACGATAGGCACGGATGATGGGTAAATAGACTTTGCGTTGACCGCTACCACCTAATCCACGCTCTTGAGCAATCTGTTGAGCAGAATCAGAGAGGTTTTGTTTTTGCAGCTTAGGCAGTAACTTGGCAAACATGATCATACTGATAAGACCAATTAAATAAGCCATCGCATAACCCACCGAAACATTATCTAAAATAAGGGATAAATCCATATTTCTTGGAATGGTGGCTAGCCCGGAGTTTAACGCATCTTGTGCGCCTACTAATACGGGGGTGGAGGTTAATGCACCTGCCATCATACCAGCAGCTAAGCCAAAATCGAGGCCGAGATAATAACTGCCAAAATAGGTAATCCAAGTGGCGGTAATGAGCACCACTAAACTTAAGATGAGATAATGTTTTCCGTCACGGAAAAATATGCCAAAAAAGTTAGGGCCAGCTTCAATGCCGACACAATAGATGAACAGCATGAAACCTATGGTTAAGGCTTCAGCATTGAAGGAAAAACCAAGGTGCCCCATAATGAGTGATGTAATTAACACCCCAATAGAGTTGCCCAGTTGTAAGCTACCAAAACGAATTTTGCCAAAACCAAGGCCAATCGCTAAGACAACAAAAATAAGAAGAATAGGGTTCTGATCAAGCAAAAGTACGACGTCGATATTCACGGCTCAACTCGTTATGTGTGCCAAGTGGGGTAGGTAAAGTGTGGGAATTGTATCTGAATATTGCAAAAAGATAAGTGAAATTTGTGACAATTGACATTTCATTGACTTAATTTGAGAGAAAGAGCCATTTATCTATAAATAGCAAAAACCCGCTAAAAATCAGCGGGTTTTTATGTTTCTTGGTTTTATTCGTCGAATAAGCCTAAATGCTCTTTCGCATAAGCTTCGAAATCAGTGCAGCCACCGATGTGTTCTTGATCAATAAAGATTTGTGGCACAGTCTCAACGGGTTTACCCACTGTCTTTTCTAAATCAGCTTTGCTGATACCTTCTGCGTGAATATCGACATAACGGTAGTTAAAATCATCGCGTTTTAATTTCAATGCTTCAGCGTGTTCTTTTGCGCGAACACAGTAGGGGCAACCAGGGCGGCCAAAAATAACAACGAACATAGCTTTCTCCTTCATTCTTGTTGTGTGCAACTATGCCCGATCCAAGGTCGGAAATAAAGTGGCAATCACCAGTTGCTTCAATAGGTAAAAGCTATTGCTTATTCCTTAATCAAAGCAAGCTTATCTCTTGATGATGTCGTGAATGTATCAGCGATGGCACGGCTGTGACATGCCGCATAAACTTGTGTTTTTTATGTGGTTATTCGCTCCACATTGCACTGCATCAAAAAATTTTTTTAACGATAGGTGCACTCTAAACAGAGCTAATCTAGATGAGAGAAAAGGGAGCTATAAATGTTCCAATTTATGACGGCGACGCGGATCATTTTTGGAGAAGGGGCGTTATTGAATTCACTCTCTGTGCTAAATCAATATGGTTATAGCGTACTATTGGTTTCTGGAAAAGGACGTCAACGAGCTGTCCCTATTGTTCAATACCTGAAAATGCAGAATATGCGCTATCAGCATGTAGCTATTGTTGGTGAACCTAATATTACCATGGTGGAGGAAACGGCCATTTTAGGTCGGCGTTTTCAACCTGACATGGTCGTTGCTATTGGTGGAGGTAGTGTGATTGATATGGGCAAGGCACTCGCGGCAATCATTCCTAACCAAGGTAACGTTTATGATTATGTGGAAGTGGTTGGCCGAAATGTGCCGTTAAAGACAAAACCGCTGCCATTTATTGCTATTCCAACCACCGCCAGTACGGGATCCGAAGTCACGCGTAATGCCGTGTTGAAATCGGGACAAGACAAAGTAAAAGTAAGCTTGCGCAGCCCAGATATGCTGGCAGATGTTGCGATTGTTGACCCCACGTTGACCTATGGTACCGACAGTTACACATCTGGCAGAGGCGCAATGGATGCTTTTACGCATTTAATGGAAGCCTATGTGTGTGGTGAACCCAATCCACTCACCGATATGGTGTGTGAAGAGGGGCTGCGCAAACTCAGTCGTTCTATATTGCCAGCGTGCCGAAAAGATGATCATAAAGCGCGAGCGGATCTCTCTTTTGCAGCAATGCTTGGAGGAATGGCGATTACCAATGCAAAGCTTGGTGCGGCACATGGCTTGGCATCGGCATTGGGAGGGAAACTTGATGCCCCACACAGCGTGATCACGGCGCGTTTAGCCCCTCATGTTATGCGAGAAAACATTCGAGCAGCGCAAAAAGCAGGGCGAAATGATGTAGTTACACGTTATAAAAAAATCGCTCAAATCGTGACTGGCAGAACAAATGTTCACGTTGAAGATGGCGTGTTGTGGGTGAAAATGATGTTAGATAAATTGCAACTGCCTAAACTCAACCAGTTTGGTGTGTGCAATACGTCGTTTGAGCGCGTGGCGTTAGATGCTTTAAAGTCGGTCGCGATTAAAGGTAACCCTTTGCCTTTAACACAAGAAAGGTTAATCCATATATTAAATCAAGTTTGCGAGTGCCAAGGTGAGTGTGAGGAGTGGCAACCGAATTCATCCAATCAGGTAGAAGTTAGGCATGATCCAGTCGCGCCTGAAGGCAGCAAGCAAAGTTGATAAAAAAACGGAGCAATTGAGCTAATGCCGTTCACTTAAGAGTGAACGGCATTTTTGTTGTCATCCCTAAACCACCGCCTTGGGCGGTGGTGATTGAACCTTGGGGCTATTGCCCGAAGGAGTGCCCATGCTAGAAGTAAACCTCTTATTCACCACAAGTAAGAGGAAACTAAAAACATGGGCGATTATAGAAGTTCATCACATGTATATTGGCGTTGCAAATACCATATAGTTTGGACTCCGAAATACAGATTTAAGATCTTGAAAGGGAATGTAGGTAAGGAGCTTTATCGCTCAATCTATATTTTGTGCAATATGAAAGATTGTGAAGTCTTGGAATTAAATGTTCAGCCGGATCACGTTCACTTGGTTGTGATAGTTCCACCAAAAGTTTCGATATCAACGTTGATGGGAGTATTGAAAGGGCGTTCAGCAATCCGCTTGTTTAACAAGTTCCCACATATAAGAAAGAAACTGGGGTAATCATTTTTGGGCAAGGGGGTACTTTGTTGACACAGTTGGTGTGAATGAAGAAATCATCAGGCGTTACGTAAGGCACCAAGACAAGAAAGATCAAGAATATGAGGCGCAGTTAGAGTTGAAGATAAACTAGCAGCGCAGGGATGCCCCCTTATAGG
>NZ_CAWPDB010000190.1:0-11690 GCF_963886625.1 Vibrio sp. V23_P3S9T160 | reverse complement strand
GCTGGTGTGACATCAGTTAAAACTTTAAAAAATAAGTGCCTAAAGTTTTATAAATAACTTATATGCCCACTTCGCTTGCCGTTAGATTGTGGTATTCAGGAGGGATTTGATCCCATGCTGATTTAATTTCTCGAATGATGTCGATCACATCATCCAGTGGTTGCGGGTCATTTTGATGATTCGCTTCGGTGATCTGAGTGATCATAAATTCATAAAGCTGATCTAAATTTTTTGCAATATCCCCGCCATCACTCATCGATAAGCAACTGCGTAAGCTAATAATGATATCCAATGCTTTACCAAGGCGCTCACCCTTACTTGGGATATTGCCCTGTAGCATTGCTGCTTTTGCTTGAATAAGGCGTTCAATGGCACCCGCCATCAACATTTGTACGACTTTATGCGGCGAGGCCGCACTGAGCTGGCTATCCACTGATACCTTTTTGTATGCCTGTAAAGAACCGCGCATAGTCTTGTCTTCCTCTTATAAAAACTTTTTGTATTGCTGAACGGATTTATTACCGTGTCGGTATTTTTGGAGCGTTCTACCGATCTCGACCGTTTTTGACTGCATCAGTTCAACAAGATGTTTAGTTTCATCAATAGCCTCTCGCCATTGGCTCGACATTGCAAACTGTGGATTTTCTGACGCATGCGTCAGTAAGTTTTGCAATATCCGTTCCCTTTTATCGACAAGATGATTGATTTCTTCAGTATTAATTTCATCAATGACAAGCATTGCTCTTATTTGGTGATCTAGATCACTTAAAAGGTCGAGTTGCTGCTCCATATCAGCCGCCTAACGCATTCATCATACCAGCTAATTGGTTCTGCATTTTACTGGTCGCGTCTTGCATTGCTGAAAACTTAGAATGCGTTCGCTTCTCCAAACTGTCCATGCGGCGATCGAGTGCCGCTTGGTCGTCCGCCACACGGTAGTTGCGTTCTACTAAGCTTTTTTCGCGTGTGCGAATCGACCCCGTCACCCCCGTCATGCTCTGAATAGCATCTTCAACCCGTTTGGCAAATCCTTGGTTTCCACCAAAGAACTCACCTAGCTTATTAAAGTTGTTATTGAGTTGGCGATCTAGCATGTCGTAGTTAATTTCAAGTGTCCCTTGGCGTGTAGTGGTAATACCAAACTCAATCAGACTTTTGATCTCTTCTGGAGCCTGCTCAATTCTAGTCGAAAAAACACTACGTAGGCGAGAGTCTGCACTGCGCACAATACTGTCACCCGCCAGTGGCCCAGCTTGGCCAGTCCGAGGGTCAACGCCTCCAAGTTCTTTAGAGACCTGATAAAACTGATTATACGCCGCGACAAATTGTTCAATATCATCGCGCACGGTTTTGCGGTCATATTCGATGCCAATTTCAGCCGGTGGTTTGCCTTTGGCCGTTTGCCCTTTAAGGGTCAAATCAACCCCTTCAATCGCATCTTCAATCACGTTGTTGTTGCTAGAAAGGGTCGCCACACCGTCCAAAACCACCACGGAATCTTGGCCTGCTTGTACTTGAGTCATACCTTGATAGGCGTCAAACGATGCTTGTGCCGCTCTAAGCTCAGCATCTGCTTTGTCCACTTTATCTAAATACTCACGCTCTTGCGGGTCAAGCTTTTCACGCTCTTTCTGCTTGGCTTGCTCTGGCGTCAGTTCACCACTACGCACCGCCGCCGCAACCGCGGCTTTTTCAGCTGCTAATTGCTGTTCAAGCTTGGCTTGCGCTTCTTTGGGGGTGACATAGGAGTCAACCAAAGTACCAGAAGCAGTATTGGTCCAACCGGGCACATCTGGCGCTTTTTCTAACGCGGTCGCATCAAGCTCTGGATCAGGTTCATAGTAGGAATCGAGCAAGGTGCCAGAGGCGGTTTCAGTCCACCCTGGAATACGATCTTGCGGTTTCAGATATTTATTGGCGGCAACACCGGCGGCGGCGGCGGCTTTGACGGCGGCGTCGGTTAATTCACCGGCAGCATTGGCGACTTTACCGTCGGCAGCTACTTGCCCGGCGACTTCTTGAACACCACTCGCCATACTTTGGTCAACTTCGCGTGCCGCCGCACCTATTTTCTCGGCGACTTTTGCAGCGATAGCTTGTTGAGCTGGCGTGAGTGGTGCAATGATTTGTTGCGCTGCAGCGCGTGCTTTTTCTAAATCTTTAACGCGTTCTTCCAGCGTTTTGTACTCTAGATTTTTGAGCGGATTTCCGGCATCAGACTGAGCATTAATTTTAATGTCATGATCTTTTCCAGATAGATTAGAGGCCACAATCAAACGTGGCCCTTCAACATCATTGATTACCGAAGCACGAACTCCGGGATTGGTTTTAGTGCTGTTAATACCGCGAACGATATCAATCAATTTTGAATTGGCTTGGACATCAACATCAAACTTCTGATCACCAAGTGAAATCTGCAGCTTACCAGGACCAAACTTTGCCTCTTTCTCTAAAACATCCGAGGCAACTTTATGGCTCTGTGCAAGCTGCAACACATCGATAGCATATTTACCTGCTATTGCGTCAGTGGTGGCTGTCGCGGAGACGACATTTTCATCAGTAGTATCGACTTTTCGCAAAGCGAAAGCCTTCTCCTGACGAAAATTCGTCATAAGATTTTTCATCGTATCCAGCGACTCTTTGAGCCGGCCGTAGGCACTGATACTGGCATCAATTTGGCCAAGCTCATTATCAATACGTTGCTGCTTAGGAACGCGCTCTGCATTGACAATTTTGCTGACCAAGGAATTGATATCCATGCCAGTATTCATACCCATCGGGCCTAAGCTCATTAAATCACCTCAAAAACTACGATTACACCTTAGCAACCAATAAACCTGTACTGTGGTCTTTTTGTCTGGCAAGGCGTCGCAAAACCTCTAGCATTTCCTCGTTCGGGATCTGACGAATAATGTCACCAGTACTGGCTTCATAAATCGTCACAACATCCCGTCCTGATTCTTCATCGACTCTAAACGCTAAGTCTTTGTTGATAGATGAGATAAATTCATTCATCTGCTCTACCATCTTGGCTCTTTCCGATTTGTTGATCTGCTCTCGTTGCTGTGCAAGCTCGATTGCCGCTTCAACGCTTTGGTTTTGCCTATTTCTTAACTGTTCAGTACGATTCACCTCATTTTGTTTCGAGGAAGCGCGTGTCGCGCCATCGTTTTCTGAAGCAAATTTAATGCCACTTTGCGAGCCGTAAGGCTGGATGTTCGATGTGTAGGATGGTATTTCCATAACAATCTCCCTTCCACCTCATAGGTTGGCAGTGAAAACACTGCTTTCCCCACAAAGCTCCATTCGCCTATCGGTTAACCCAATAGACTAAGAGCTGCAGATGGTGACTGCTTCGCCTGTGCCAAAACTGACGTACTCGCTTGCTGCAAAATCTGCGACTTCGTCATTTGGGTTGTTTCACGGGCATAATCAGTATCCTTAATTCGACTACGAGAAGCGTTGACGTTCTCGTTGATGTTATCAAGGTTACTGATGGCATGACCGAAACGGTTCTGGAATGCACCTAACGAGGCACGTTGGCTATCAACGGCCTTTAGTGCACCATCAATCAAAGCTACAGCTTCCTGAGAGCCGCCAACCGTTGTGACATTGATGTCTTTGACGGTTACGTCTTTACCTGCAGCAAAACCAATTTCAGTACCCAGTCCACCACCAATAGTGACATCGCTTGAGACTTTTTGATTGGCGGCAAACAGTTGCAGTTTACCTTCATCACCGACTGAAGCTTTGATGTCACCATTTTGACCATTAATGTAAGTAGCGACTTCTTCTAAGTCATCACCCGCTTTAGCGTTAATGGTGACTTCGCGAGCTTCTCCTTGTTTATCAGTATAGCTCAGAGTCAGATCCGTCGCATTGGTGACTGACCAGTCAGGCGCTTTGCCATTTGTCGCGACATAGCTCTTACCGCCCATCGCTTTTGTGTCAGAACGCATGTCGCTCATGGAAAGCATCACAGCTTCACCAGAATCGGCACCAATTTGGAAAGATTTATTACCAAACGAACCATTTAGCAGTTTATTACCACCAAACGAGGTTGTTTCAGCAATACGGTTTAATTCATCATTGAGTGCTGAGACTTCCTCTTGGATCGCTTGACGTTCTGAACTTGAGTTAGAACCGTTTGCTGATTGCAAAGAAAGATCTCGCATACGTTGCAAGATATTGGTGGTTTCATTCATTGCACCCTCTGCGGTTTGTGCAATGGAGATACCATCATTTGCGTTTCTTACCGCCATATCTAAGCCACGGCTTTGTGACGTTAAACGGTTTGAGATTTGTAGACCCGCTGCATCATCACGCGCGCTATTGATTTTATAGCCCGATGACAGACGCTCCATCGATTTCTGCGTACCATCAGCGGCGTTATTTAAATAACGCTGTGCGGTCATTGCAGACACGTTAGTGCTTACATTAATTGCCATATTGATCTCCTTAGGCATTGTGTTGATGTACTTCCGTGTCTCTCACCTCACGTCGGTACACCTCATTTCTCTCGTATCCTTTAACGGCGAAAGATTTATATCCTTTAGAAAAAAATAAGCCTTTTTTTAAAATTTATGCAGCGAGCATGAGAAATGTGATTAGCGTCAAAAAGTAAGAAAGATAATGCTGCATCGACTTACACTTTTTCCACTTTACCGCTAAGCAAAAAAATCCAGCCGAGGCTGGATTTTCATTTAAGGGTAACTCTTGAGCTATTGGGCTCTTTTAGCCAAGTAAGCTAAGTGCCGCTTGTGGCGCTTGTTTTGCTTGAGCCAGCACTGAGCTTGATGCTTGAGAAAGAATTTGCGACTTAGTAAGCGCTGTTGTTTCTTTGGCAAAGTCAGTATCTTTAATACGGCTCTTAGAAGCACTCACGTTTTCGTTAATGTTATCTAAGTTGCTGATTGCATGGCTAAAGCGATTTTGGAATGCACCTAATTGTGCACGGTGGCTATCTACAAATTGCAGTGCAGCATCAACAATGGCAACCGATTCTTGAGCGCCACCCACAGAGGTCACATCAATGACATCTACGGTAACAGCTTGACCAGCTTGCATGCCGAGCTCACCAGCAAGACCGCCTGCGAATGTTACAGGGCCTTCTACTTTATTACTGCCAGCGAAGACTTGTAGTTTTCCTTCATCATCAACTGATGCTTTCACCATATCAGTTTGGCCGTTGATGTAAGTCGCCAACTCTTCAATATCATCGCCTTCTTTAGCTGAGATATTGATAGTCTGATCTGTACCTGAAGTATCTTTCAGTGTGATTTGTAGATCGTTGCTGCCGGCTTGAACTGACCAATCTTTATCTTTGCCGTTCGCCGCTTGGTAGCTTGTGCCACCCATCATAGCATTGTCGCTACGCATGTTGTTTAGGCTAAGCATGACGGCTTCACCGTTATCCGCACCGATTTGGAATGACTTAGTTTCAAAAGTACCGTTAAGTAATTTGTTACCACCAAATGATGTGGTTTCTGCGATACGGTTTAACTCGTCATTCAGAGCGGTGACTTCTTCTTGAATCGCTACACGGTCTGCTTTTGAGTTTGAGCCGTTAGCTGATTGTAGTGACAAGTCACGCATACGTTGCAAAATGTTGGTCGTTTCATTCATCGCACCCTCAGCGGTTTGTGCAATAGAAATACCGTCATTCGCATTACGTACTGCTACGTCAAGACCGCGGCTCTGAACATTCAAACGGTTAGAGATTTGTAGGCCTGCCGCATCATCTTTTGCGCTGTTGATTTTAAAGCCAGAAGATAGGCGTTCCATTGATGTTTGTTGTGCATTGCTAGCGCCGTTTAGGTAACGCTGTGCTGTCATCGCTGATACGTTGGTATTTACATTAACTGCCATGGTGATTACTCCAATTGATTTTCCGATGTTTCCGGTTTCCGACGTCTCGGAAAACCAAATAGTTCTCTCAAAGGTTACTTTTTATAACGGCGGCACTTTCCAAAGCTTGAGGATTTTTTTTCAATTTTCTTAAAAAAAATGTGTTTAGTGTAAAAAACAGGACAAGAGGTCAAAAACCCATCAAAAAGGTAATAATTTCGCTAAAGATTTGTTGATAAAAGTCGATAATTGTTGATTTTTATCGCTAGCGGAGTAAGGCCAATGCTAGGTTTGGCTGTTTTTTGGCTTGCGCAAGAATAGAGGTACTGACTTGTTGTAGGATTTGCTGTTTTACCATTTGGGTGGTCTCTTTCGCATAGTCCGTATCTTTAATTCGACTGTTTGAAGAAGCGAGGTTTTCATGTACGTTGTCGAGGTTGTTGATGGCGTGGTTAAAACGGTTTTGCAACGCGCCTAACTCAGAGCGATGGCTATCAACGTACTGCATTGCGGTATCAATGACGGTAACCGCTCGCTGCGCACCACCGACTTCGGTAATATCAAGAGTGTCTACTGCTTCATATCCCGTCACATTCATTTGCAACTGATTGGCTAAGCTACCTTTAAAATCAATAGTCCCAGAGGTTTCTTTACCCGCCATGAACAGCTGTAGCTGTCCTTTGTCGTTGACTGACGCCGATACTTTATCGGTTTGCCCATTGATGTAGGTTGCCAACTCTTCAATATCGTCCCCTACTTTTGCTTGGATTTGAATGTTGTGCTGTTTTCCCTTGGCATCGGTATAGCTCATGGTGAGCTGCCGATTATCTTGTGTCACCCGCCACTGACTATCCGCCATGCCTGCCGCAACATAGCTAAAGCCCCCCATATCCAAACTGTCTGAACGCATATTTTTTAACGAAACTTGCACTGCTTCACCAGAGCTCGCCCCTATCTGAAATGAGGATTGACCAAACGAACCGTTCAGTAACTTACGACCACCAAAAGAGGTGGTTTCAGCAATTCGGTTTAATTCATCGTTCAAGGCGCTCATTTCTTCCTGTAAAGCTTGCCTATCCGCTTTACTGTTCGCGCCATTCGCCGACTGCAAAGAGAGATCTCGCATACGCTGAAGCAGGCTGGTGGTCTCTTGCATTGCACCTTCAGCAGTCTGCATGATTGAAATGCCATCATTAGCATTGCGTACAGCGACATCTAAGCCCCTCATTTGCGACTCAAGGCGATTCGAAATTTGTAAACCCGCAGCATCATCTTTGGCACTATTAATACGCTTCCCGGAAGCAAGACGCTCCAAAGATTGATTCAACATTTCGCTTGCTGAGCCTAAGTGGCGCTGCGCAATCAAAGCGGAAACATTGGTATTAACGGTAATTGCCATAACAGACCCATGCCATAGAATGAATGATCTCTTTATCGGACAGTAGACGCTTTTCTTTACATAAAATGCTTAAAAAAGAAAAACCGAGCACAAGGCTCGGTCCGATAGTAGGTCAGTATTGAAACTTACTTTAGTTCAAGATGTTGCAGCATCTCAGCTGAAGGGGCAAAAAAGTACGCACCCGTTACGGCTTTGGTAAAGCGCAGCAGTTGGTCTGTTTTACCATCCGCCACACCATACATACTTTCCAACATCACTTTAAAGTTATGCAGCGTATGGCAATAAGCAATGAATAGTAAACCGTGCTCACCACTCACCGTACCGTAAGGTAAGCTATGACGAACAATTTTCAGCCCTTTCCCCTCTTCTTTGATATCGACACGGCCAACGTGAGACGCTGCAGGTACATTATCAAGCTCAATCGAATCAGGCTTAGTGCGCCCAATAACTTTTTCTTGCGCCGCCACATTTAAGCGATTCCAAGCTGGAAGGTTATGCACAAAACGCTGCAACATCACATAGCTGCCGCCAGCAAATTCACCATCAGCAATCAGTGCAACTTCTTGACGTTTTTCGGCTTTAGGGTTTTCAGTGCCATCGATAAAGTCCGTCATATCTCGCGCATCTAAGTAACGAAATGAGTAGGTTTCATCCACCATTTCAACCAACTCAGCCACAGGTTCCATCCATTTACGCAACACATAAAACAGCAAGTCATGACGATGAGAATGGCAGTGAATCAACACATCCACCTCGGTACTTGGTGCTATGGTTTCGCCTTTACCAAGCTCAGGAAAATCAATCAGCTCTTGTGGTATGCTTTGGTTTAAACGCTGCCAAAAGGTGCGAGTAAATGCGACCGACACGGTTAATTCAGCGCCGGGTTGATGTTGATTTATCTCATTGACTAAAGCGGGCAATGCTTTCAATTGCGCTAAAACATGCGCCGGATTTTGCTTTACTTTTAAAAGGCTAAACAGTGCAAACGGACCTGCTTCAGGCAGAATCGCGGTTTGAGGTTGTGTCATAAAATATCCTCACTTACTTATTTTTGCTCAGTGTAATTCAGTTTTTGGGGGCGACCTTGATTGGGATCACGCCTTGTCTATGAGCGGGATAGAAAAACAATCACGCACACTTTTACTCTTCAGTAGATATAGACCAAACCATAACAGCACCAACAGTGTGCTTGCATTGGCCCAATTAAAAACGCCGTGCTCTAAATAGATATGATAAAGCGTTTGTATAAATTGCAAGATAACCATAAGTAACGTCAGCGGTTTTCCCATGCTGACGATGCGGTTTAGCCACGATCGTTCAGGAGCACGTAAGCTGATAAGCCACATAAGAATGATACTTGGCAACCCCATAATCAACCCCAAATAAAGCATCGAATGGTCTGGGTAAACAATGGTTAAAATCGTCGTGCCATTATCTCGGCTTGCTCCTGCCACCACGAAAACAATCCAAGCTTTTGCCAAAAATAACCAACCAAGCCAGATAAGTTTAGGGGCTTTAAGAAAACCATGTTGGTCGTATCGCTCTAACGCATAACGCATCAATACCTTCGCTCTTTTAAAAAAACGTTTTTACTTTAGCGGATAGATTTCAAATAGCTAGCCAGATCTTTTGCTCTTGACCAGTTTCTAACTTGAATGCACACAAACGACTCGGAATTGCGGATAGGCAGGATAATCCTCAAAGATTTTCAATAAACGTTACACAGGTCTACTAAACAGTGATATGGATGGGAAGTCAGATATCACCACCAAATCAGGTCGCTAGTTTAAAAACTATCGTAATTATTTAGCATGACATTGGTCTTGATACGCCTGTAAGAATTCCGATAGAGGTACAGGTTTTGCGAATAAAAAACCTTGCAAATAGTTAACATTATGATTTTTTAGATATTCAGCTTGCTCAGCCAGCTCAACGCCCTCAGCAACAAGATCAATTGATAAACGCTTAGCAAGTTCAATCGTATTTTCAACCAAGTGTTCAGCAATCGGATCCTTTCCTAGGTTTTTAATGAATATTTGATCAATCTTTAAGTAGTCCAGATCGATTTTTTGTAAGTTTATCAGACTGGAATGGCCAGTTCCGAAATCATCAATCGCTATCTTACAACCCAAACGTTTTATGTTACTGAAAAGTAAATCTGTTGCATCCGAAAACTCAAGAACCTCTCGTTCAGTAAGCTCTAAAACAAGCACTACTTTTTCGGTATCGATATACTCAACAAAAGCCTTACATTGGTTAAAAAGATCTTGACCATTGCAATGCTGAGGCGAAATATTTATTCCTACATGAAACGGATTAGGTAAGGAGTCCTTATAATTCTTCAACTGCTTAGCGGTTTCGTTAATGAGCAATCTTGTCATTGGAATAATCAGCCCAGACTCTTCAGCTTGAGGAATAAAAAGATCCGGACGAACCACACCTTGAATAGGGTGAACCCACCTTATCAAGATTTCTATACCCATAATTTCATTGGTTGAGGCATTAACAATCGGTTGAGCATAGGGTACAAATTCTTCTTGACGAATTGCACGCTGAAGTTCCGAATCTAACGTTTTTGGGCGGTTAATAAGCCACCAATAACAAATCGAAAATGACACCTGCATAAAGACAATCAAGAAAATATAGAACTTCCTCTCATGCCAAAATGCAGACCAGGATGATGGGTAACCAAATCCTGCATAAATTGTAAATGGGAAACGTTCTGATTTAATTTGTTGAACAGCAGTAAGTGCAAGCGTTGGATCCGTTGGATACATTACACCGTTCTCACCTAACCAAGATTCCCCCAACTGTAAAAATAGAGATAAAGCATGAGCAGAAGATTGAAATAACGCTTGTTGTATGTGTAATCCGTCAATACCGCTAAGTGACACATTATCATTTTCCACATTACGAACGACAATTAGTGGATGCTGTAACTCTACTTGACTACCTGACATTAATAAGAGCTCACCTGAGATATAAGTCTGTGGGTTATCAATAAATGATCGTTCTCCCCAAAGAGATGTGCAATATATCACTCCATCATGAGCTAAATTTGTCGTTCTTACAAAAGGGCTCGTCGCTACAATTTTTCTTAATTCTACGATAATTTCATCACAACTCTCATTATGACTGACGAGAGAAAGTGTTTTCTTATTCGCTTCTTTACCGTGATAGAGAATAGAATTAATGTTTGATGCCGCATTTACAGCGTACTCTTTTGATTTATCTTGTAGGGAACGGAAAAAATAATAGTGAGATAACTGTAAGATAAGAAAGCAGGGGATCACTGTCAAAAAAATAAAATGGACCGACTTTAGCAGGCCTTTTGCACTCATTACTTGCCCCATATGTCTTGATGTATGACTCATCTCTTTTCTATGAAAAAACTACTGAATAAACAAATGGTAATATTAACTACAACTAGAACTCCACGTGTTGTTAGAAAACAGTGTACTTCAGGCTGCTTTATCCTCAATTTAGATTAGGGAAAAAACCTATATTTTTCACAATCTGTTGAACATTCTTAAAAGTAAAAGGTTTGGTGATCACAAAATGTTCACAAAAATTAAGATCATCCTTAAATTGCCCAATCTGAGCCTCATTGGACAATAAAATTAATGACGACAAACCATACTTAACCAATTGCTTATCATTAATAGCATCTAACATAGATATAATGATGCTTGTCGGATCTTTTTTTACAGAATCCAAATCATAAATAACAAGGTCATGACTGCCTGTATCCACTCTTTGTTTTATCACATTTAGGTCATTTCCACCGGAAAGTTGAATATGGGTGATATGGTTTAATGGTTTGAGCGCAGAACGCAGTAACTCTCTGATGATAGGATATTCACTAACAACTAAAATGTTCATCTTTATTCTCAACGATAGTTAACGGTCACACTGGGTCATAAAAGAAAAAAGATTTATGTTTCATATGCTTGACATTTGTTTTTTCTTAATGAATAACAATGTCTAGAGCCAAAGTCGCGTAATTACGTCTTATGGATGGAACATCGATTAAAATCGACATTGATATGGTGTTATCAACCAAATCATTCACACTCAGGACATAACAATTCTCACCGAAGCGGGCACGTAAGTAAAAATATTAAAAGTTAATAATAAAACACATTAAAAACAAAAAGTTACCCGTTTAGAGAAAATACCCGTCGGTCTCTGCTCTGTATATAGAAAAAGATCGACTTCCCCCACCCTCCAGAAAAACAAAAAAATACAAAGTGCCTAAAAACACTTTCATCAAGTGATAAAAATAGATTCCAACAAGGCACTTGTTTCTTATTGCATTGATTTCATTGGTATTTATTAGGAATAATTACAAATAACGGTTCTGTATCAAATTTGATAATCTGTATTACGAAATGATTAGCGAGCATGAAGAACTCAATACTTACGTTTATGATTTATACTCTAA
>NZ_CAWPDB010000189.1:0-11995 GCF_963886625.1 Vibrio sp. V23_P3S9T160 | reverse complement strand
CAGGCTATTCGTGATTTTTGTTACTTTTCAAACCATTTTTAGTCAACATTATCAGTGATAAGGCTCTGCCTATCTTTGGGGTTTTTGTCTTTTATTTTTAATATCAATCGGTTGTGTTTTATGTGTTTTTAATTTCTATCATTTGTGTGGCTATTTATTTTCTATTTTATCAATTTATAGGAAAGGTGACATAGGTCACGCCTGTTTCTTGTCTAAATTGACTACTGTCAAGTTGACATCCCTCTTTGGGGGTATGATTTCCTTATGGAATACGATGCGCATCACATAAATGCAACGTGTTCTGTCAAAACCACATCCGTTGAGATTTGTGAGGAATAATGAATATTAAAAAAAGAATGATAGTGGGAGTTCTTGCTATTGGGGTGCTGCTCGGTTGGTTAAGCCTTGGAGGGACTCATGTCATCTTAGAAAAAACGTCGAGTACGGAATTTTGTCTCTCTTGTCATACTATGCAAGCACCCTTTCAGGAGTATCAAGGCTCGGTACACTTCAGCAATGCCAAAGGCATCCGTGCAGAATGTGCTGATTGCCATATACCCACTGATAGTATGGATTATTTAGTCACTAAAATCAGGGCGTCCAAAGATATCTATCATGAGTTTATTACCAAGAAGATCAGCACACCTGAAAAGTATGAAGCGCATCGAGCCGAGATGGCTGAAACTGTCTGGGCGCAATTAAAAGCGAACGATTCTGCAACCTGTCGTTCATGTCACAGTGAAGATGCGATGGAGATTTACGACCAAACGGCGCAAGCACAAAAAATGCATCAGTACGGTATCGACAATAATCAAACCTGTATTGATTGCCATAAAGGTGTGGCGCACATGCTTCCTGAAGTCAAAATGGACAGCCAAGCATTAGCCCATTTAGTTGAAGAGGCAAAGTTAACCCCTGTGGGCACTTCTATTGTTTATGCGATGCAATCTACGCCCATTTCTGATTTCGGAACGATCAATCCAGCGACGCCGCTGAAAGTATTGAATGAAAGCGATGGCAAGCGCACCGTTGAATTGAGTGGTTATCAGATGCAAGGTGCAGAACAAGTCTTGTATATGGGTGAAGGTAAGCGTGCTGTGATTGCTATGTTAACTGAAGCAGGGCAAAAAGCATTGAGCGTAAAAGAGTATAACGAAGATGCCTACGGAAATCAGTGGCGTCAAGTAACACTTGCCGGGGACATCGACACGCCAGTGTTGAGTAAAATGGATTCGCTTTGGGCATACGCTGAGCAATTGGACAATGTTTACTGTTCAACATGTCATGCCAAAATTCCGAGTAACCATTTTACGGTTAACGCGTGGCCTTCTGTGGCAAAAAGTATGGGGGACCGTACCTCTATTTCCGCAGAGGATCTAGAAATCCTCACGAAATATTTCCAATACAATGCGAAAGATGTTGTTGCCCAATAAAAAATGAAATAAGGATTCAGTGATGACTACTCTCACACGTCGAAGTTTTCTAAAAAGCGCTGGTGCAACTGCAGGTGCGATCGCTATTTTTTCGGTTAAACCCATGCCAGTTCTCGCTTCCGCACCGCGAGGAGCTGGTGTGCTGACTGCTGGGCGTTGGGGCGCTATGCTGGTTGAAGTTAAGGATGGGAAAATTATTTCCTCCAAAAATGCATTGCCGCAAACCGTACCCAATAGTCTACAAACCTCAGCGCCAGATCAAGTGCATACTAAAGCGCGGGTCAAATACCCGATGGTGCGTAAAGGTTTTCTAGCCAATCCCCATATGCCAGATGGTAAACGAGGAGACGATGAGTTCGTCCGCGTTAGTTGGGAAAAAGCGCTGCAATTAATCCACCAACAGCATGCCCGTATTCGCACTGCTTATGGAGCCGAGTCAATTTTTGCGGGCTCTTACGGCTGGCGATCCAGTGGGATTTTACATAAAGCTCAAACCCTACTGCAACGCTATATGAGTATGGCGGGAGGCTATTCGGGTCATTTAGGTGATTATTCTACGGGTGCTGCGCAGGTCATTATGCCTTACGTTGTAGGTTCGATAGAAGTGTATGAACAACAAACAACTTACCCTGTTGTGCTTGAAAGTAGTGATGTTGTGGTGCTTTGGGGGCTTAACCCTATTAATACACTGAAAATAGCATGGAGCAGTACCGACGGCGCGGGGCTTGAGTTTTTTAATCAACTCAAACATTCTAAAAAAACCATTATCGCTATCGATCCTATGCGTTCGGAAACCATCGAATTTTTTGGTGAAAACGCTCAGTGGATTGCACCACATCCTGGTACTGACGTTGCGATGATGTTGGGGATCGCTCACTCATTAGTTGAAAAGGGCCAACATAACCTCGAATTTTTGAATAAATACACCGCTGGTTACGACAAGTTTGAAGCTTATCTGCTAGGTCATTCTGATGGCACGCCAAAGACAGCACAATGGGCTGAGGCAATTTGTGGCGTTCCTGCCAAACAACTAGATCTATTGGCTGATATTTTTAGCAAAAATAGAACTATGATCATGGCTGGTTGGGGAATCCAACGTCAGCAATATGGTGAACAAAAACACTGGATGCTTGTCACTCTGGCTGCAATGCTAGGGCAGATCGGTTTACCCGGTGGTGGGTTTGGTTTTTCATATCACTATTCCAATGGCGGTAACCCAACGCGGACTGCGGGTGTTTTACCTGCTATATCAGCGG
Source organism: Vibrio sp. V23_P3S9T160 (assembly GCF_963886625.1). Lineage (NCBI taxonomy): Bacteria > Pseudomonadati > Pseudomonadota > Gammaproteobacteria > Vibrionales > Vibrionaceae > Vibrio > Vibrio sp. V23_P3S9T160. The sequence goes on along the minus strand of NZ_CAWPDB010000189.1, from coordinate 9,306 downwards.
CCATTGATGGTGGTTCATCTGCGGGTAATGATTGGGCCGTTTCTGGAGCAGTAAATAGTTTTCCTGTGGCTCGTATTGTTGAAGCGTTGGAAAACCCATCCGGTCAATATCAACACAACGGGCATGAGAAAACATTTCCTAACATCAAAATGATCTGGTGGGCAGGCGGTGCAAACTTTACTCATCACCAAGATACCAACCGTTTGATTAAAGCGTGGCAAAAGCCGGAACTCATCGTTATCTCTGAGCCTTATTGGACTGCGGCCGCAAAACACGCTGATATTGTACTGCCCATCACGACGTCATTTGAGCGTAATGATCTCACCATGACAGGGGATTATAGCAATCAACATTTAGTGCCGATGAAACAGGCAATTGAGCCTCAATTTGAAGCGCGAAATGATTTTGATGTATTTGCTGATATGGCGGAGCTGTTAAAACCGGGCGGACGTGCAGTGTATACGGAAAATAAATCCGAAATGGAATGGTTGGCTGGTTTCTATAAAGGAGCTCAAGCTATCGGTCGCCAGAATCGGATTGCAATGCCTAACTTCAGCTATTTTTGGAAACAAAATCAGCTCATTGAGATGAAATGGAACGAAGCGAACGCGAAGTTTGTGCGTTATTCCTCTTTCAGAGAGGATCCTATCCTGAACCCTCTTGGTACACCAAGTGGCAAGATTGAGATCTTCTCCAAAACCATCGAAGGCTTCAAATATAGCGATTGCCCGCCACATCCTATGTGGATGCCGCCAACGGAGTGGGTGGGGAATGCTCAAGCCGATGAACTGCAATTGATGACATCGCATGCGGCTCATCGTCTCCATAGCCAGTTAAACTATGCGGCACTACGCGAGCAATATGCGATAGCAAACCGCGAACCGATCTGGATTCATCCAGAAGATGCAAAAGTTCGAGGGATCAAAGATGGCGATCTTGTCCGTGCTTATAATCAACGTGGCCAAGTCTTAGTTGGCGCGCTGATCACGGATGGAATTAAGCAAGGTTCGGTCTGTATTCATGAAGGGGCATGGCCCGATTTTGATAAACCTCATGGTTTATGTAAAAACGGAGGATGCAACGTACTGACCGCTGACATACCTACTTCAAGGTTAGCCAATGGCTGTGCTGGTAACTCTTCAATTGTGAAAATAGAGAAATATGCAGGAGAGCCACTTCCTCTAACCGCATTCACACCGCCCAAAGGCACGTAAAAGCACAAAGGCCACTAGATGAAAGTGGCCTTTACTTTTTAATCAGAGAGTCGTAGTCAGTGAGTAATATCAGCTCGCCGCGATTTTGTTTGTTCTACGAGGTCTATTTTGTCCAGCCGATCCGCTTCTCGTGGGTTGGTTTGCACTTGGTTTGTTACTGTTTGAACGAGTGGAATTGGCCGCTTTCGGCTTTCTGTCATTAGTTTTGGTATTCGCGCTTATGCTGTGACCTTTTGCTACATCACCAGAGCGCTGTCCGTCATTATGTTCTGGTTTGTTCTTTTTCGGCTTTTTCGCTTTAATCGGTTGTAGCGAAGGAGATGCCGGTAATTTGTTCACTGGCGCAAAGCCTTCAACCTCAATTCGTTCTAGTAAATTTTGGGTAAGGCGCTCAATGGCAAACATGTCTTTTGCTTCATCGGCGCAGACCAAAGAGATCGCATTTCCTTCAGCGCCTGCACGGCCTGTACGGCCAATTCGGTGAACATAATCTTCAGGGACGTTAGGCAATTCAAAGTTTACCACTTGTGGTAATTGGTCAATATCAATGCCGCGAGCGGCAATATCCGTTGCTACTAAAATGCGGATCTCACCACTTTTAAAATTGGCCAATGCCTTAGTACGTGCGCCTTGACTTTTATTGCCATGAATAGCGGCGGCGCTGATGCCACTGCCTTCAAGTTGTGCGGTTAAGCGATTAGCGCCGTGTTTAGTTCGTGTAAATACCAACGCTTGTTGCCAATTATTTTCTTTGATTAGTTGAATCAATAGTGCTGGTTTTTTCGCTTTATCTACAGGATGTACCCACTGTTTGACAGTTTTGGCGGTACTATTGCGTGGCGTAACCGAAATCTCGACTGGGTTGTTAACTAACCCTTTCGCAAGTTGGCGAATTTCATCAGAGAAAGTGGCCGAAAAGAGTAGGTTTTGACGTTTTGCTGGCAGCAGTGCAAGGATCTTTTTAATGTCACGAATGAAGCCCATGTCTAACATGCGATCCGCTTCGTCTAAGACCAAAATTTCTAATTGGTTAAATTTAATCGCATTTTGGTTGTATAAATCCAACAGTCGACCCGGTGTCGCGACTAAAATATCTACCCCACGACGCATTTTCATCATCTGTGGGTTAACTTTCACACCGCCGAAAATAACTTCAGAGCGTAGTGGAAGGTTTTGTCCGTAAGTTGCCACGTTGTCGGCAACTTGCGCGGCTAATTCACGTGTCGGCGTCAGAATTAATGCACGCACTTGGTTGGGGCCTACTTTTGGGCCTTTAACTAATAGATCCAAAATGGGCAGGGTAAATCCTGCTGTTTTCCCGGTACCTGTCTGGGCCGCTGCCATCACATCTTTGCCTTCAAGAACGGCTGGAATAGCTTGCGCCTGAATTGGCGATGGTGTTTCGTAACCTTGAGAAGCAACGGCTTTCAGGATGGCATGGGATAAACCCAGAGAGGCAAAACTCATTAAAATGTCTCGATATGTAAATAAGGAAGTGATCCGCATCACGTTGCGGAAAGGCGCAAGCATACAGTAGTCACAGCAAAAGTGCTACGGAATGTCTCTGTTTGCCACTTGTCAGTAACAAATAGTGCGTATTTTCTTCCGAGAACATTAGAATTATTAATTTCAATGTAACCGGTTTCTGAAACCGGTTACATTTTTACGATAATCGTTTATGATGTCACGCAAAGTAGCAAAGCGATGATGTATTTCTATACAACGTGTCCACATGGCGTGAAATAGCATATTAGATCGACATAAGGGTACATTGAGTCAGCAAATGAAGACGAGGTAGATGACGATGGCAACGAATGGTTTTCCAAAAGATTTTTTATGGGGTGGGGCTGTAGCAGCACATCAAGTTGAAGGTGGATGGAACCAAGGTGGAAAAGGAGTCAGCATTGTCGATGTGCTCTCAAAAGGAGCGCATGAAGTACCTAGGGTGATGACCTCCGGTGTGGATGCAAATTATTTCTATCCTAATCATGAAGCCGTTGATTTTTATAGTCATTACAAAGGTGACATTGCACTTTTTGCTGAGATGGGTTTTAAATGTTTTAGAACCTCAATTGCTTGGACTCGTATTTTTCCACAAGGTGACGAAGTCTCGCCCAATGAAGCAGGGCTACAATTTTATGATGATCTTTTTGATGAATTGCTGAAATACGGCATTGAGCCAGTTATTACGCTTTCGCATTTTGAGATGCCATTCCACCTTGTACAACAATACGGGGGATGGGCAAATCGCAAGCTTGTGGATTTCTTCGTTAACTTTAGCCAAGTGGTGATGGAGCGTTATAAACAGAAAGTGAAATACTGGATTACCTTCAATGAGATCAATAACCAGCGAAATTGGGAATTCCCACTGTTTGGCTACTGTAACTCAGGGGTGATCTTCACTGAACATGACAACCCAGAGCAGGTGATGTACCAAGTCATGCATCACCAATTTATTGCCAGTGCTTTAGTGGTCGATCTCGGTCATAAGATCAACCCTCAATTTCAAATGGGTAGCATGATTCATATGATGCCGCTTTATCCCGCGTCGTGTCGTCCAGAAGATATGATCCGCTCTCAAGAAATGATGAGAGAGAAGTACTTGTTCAGCGATGTGCAAGTTCGTGGCTATTACCCAAGCTATATTTGGCGTGAATGGGAGCGAAAATCGATAACCGTTGATATGCTCGATGGTGATGAAGCGATACTGCGTAAGGGTTGTGCCGACTACCTTGCGATCAGCTATTACATGACGAATATTGTCTCTGATGATCGCAACGCTGAAGGTGAAACAACCAGTTTATTTAAACAAAGTCGCTTAAACCCTTATCTCACAGCGTCTGATTGGGGATGGCAAATTGACCCGGTAGGGCTTCGCTACGCGCTTTCTGAGTTGTATGAACGCTACCAGAAACCGATTTTTATTGTCGAAAATGGTTTTGGGGCGATCGATGAAGTCGATGAGCAAGGCCAAGTGCAAGACGATTATCGGATTGAGTATTTACAAGCACATATACGAGAAGTGAAGAAGGCCATTGCTATAGACGGCGTTGATGTCATGGGCTACACCCCTTGGGGCTGTATCGATTGTGTGTCGTTCACCACTGGTGAATATAAAAAACGTTACGGTTTCATCTATGTAGACAAACACGATGATGGTTCTGGTTCAATGGCTCGCAGTAAAAAGAAAAGCTTTTACTGGTATCAGTCCGTGATCAAAACCAATGGCGAACAATTATAAACGTGGAATGACAATAATAATTGTTGATTGAGAGCGTTCATCCAGCTTAGGAAATTAGGTAAACTCCCTCGGCTTCCAAGAGTCGGGGGTTTTTATTAGGAGTCACCATGGCGACAATCAATGACGTTTGTAAAGCAGCGGGCGTGTCTAAAGCCACCGTATCGCGCGTACTCAATCAAACTGGCCAAGTAAAAGCAAGTACGCGAGAAGCCGTTTTACAAGCCATGTCCACCTTGGGTTATCAACCTAATGTGTTGGCGCAAGCATTAGCCACAAACAGTGCAAATGCGATTGGGCTGATACTTCCTCAGTTTCAAGGGAGTTATTTTGGCAGCTTATTGCATCAAGCAGCACAAGGTGCCGAGCAAGCACGTAAGACCTTACTTGTCATGGACAGTCACGATAACGCGGCAGGCGAATTAGCAGCAGTGCGCTCATTGCTCACTCAGCGTTGTGACGCCATCATGCTTTACAGCCGCCATTTGTCGAATCATGAGCTGGCATCATTGCAATCTGATGTTTCAGTGCCACTGATAGTACTCAATCGAACCTTGGAAGAAGTCGGTTTACATAGTTTTGGTTTTGAGCAGCATCAAGCCGCTTCTTTAGCGATTAATCACTTGCTTGAACTTGGCCATCGCCGCATTGCTTGCATCACTAGCCCTTTGGACAGTGATACAGGACAACAGCGATTTGCTGCTTATCAGTCAGGCTTGCAGCAGGCTGGTATTGAGCTCAATCACACGCTCGTTGTTGAAGGTGATAATTCTATGCTGGCGGGTTATGCCGCGGTTCAACGGTTATTAGAACAACAGAGTGAGTTCAGCGCTATTTTTGCTTGTAACGATGATATGGCACTAGGAGCAATGCGCGCACTTTACGAACATGCCATTTTGGTACCCAATCAGGTCTCTGTGATGGGGATTGATGATGAGCCTGCTGCTGCGTATTCGGTGCCCAATCTCTCAACAATATCGCTTCCCATTGAGCAACTGACGAAGGACGCAGTAGCCTTGGCCCTACAATTGGCTGAAGGGAAGGGCTCGGATGATGCCAAGATACATCGCTATCTAGGTAAGCTGGTGCTTCGAGAATCAACGTGCGCACCTTAAGAGGCCTCGCAGATTAATGACTCATTGAAATAATGAGCATTTATTTTAATTAACTGTATAAATCCACAGTTAATTGCTTGACATTATGTCACTCTTTACTAAGCTGTATGTATGCACAGTGAAGTTGGAGGTGAAATATGTTGTGGGAAACGCTAGAACGAGTTAACCGCCTTCGCCAAGAAGCGTTAGCCAACCCAGACTTTGTCCAATCCGCGCAAGACCATGAAGAGACATTGAAGCAGGTCGAGCAATACTTTGAACCAACGAAACGACGCAAGGCAGCAAAACGTGCAAAAACCCTTGCAGATATTTATCAACAGACTGAATTTGGTGAAAACCCATCTGGTGTTCAACATTAGTCAGTGTTTGACATGAGCGAATGTTGAACATGCATTAGCAAAAATGGTTTAGCTTGCAAAGAGCTGCTTGATACGCAGCTCTTTTTCGTTTCCTTCCTTAAGGCTGAGCGCTTGTCTTTATTCGGCTCAGTTCATTCAGCCAGTTGATAAATAGTACAGTTTAAGTGAGATTTATCGTCTGATCTAAAGGCGATTGTCCGCATTTGGTTGGGGAGCAAAAAGAAGCTGGAGTCAGAAAATTGTAGTACGTTGTCATGTTCTAGGTGAACGTAAAGTGCAGGTCGGTCAGTGGTCAAACAGAGACTGCCCGCACGATATTCACTCAATATGCGAGCCGATTTTAAGGGCAAGCGTTTGGGTACATCCGGCAGCCAAAAATTATCCCGTTGGCCATCTGTACTGACAAAGTAGATCGCGCCTTTTTCTGGTGTGAAATCCTTTATTGTGTGTTGCCACACGATTTGGTTACTCTCTTGGGGCAGTCGTTCATTGATTGACCAATGTTTTCGCAATTCTCCTTCCCATCCAAACCAATATATATCACCCACAAGGTATTGCTCACCGGGTGCATCATTAATGGCTCTCAGTGATAGGTGTTTCTCATCTTCAGAAAAACAGGCCAAAAGCGGGTTATAAAATCGTTTGGCGTGATAATGTAATTGCTTCCAGCGTCCAGAATACTCAATGCTTGACCAAGACGCGACGGGCCAGTTGTCATTGAGTTGCCAATATAATATGCCACGGCAAATCGGTGAGGTTGCCCGCCACGCTTCGACAGCCGTTTTAATCGCCATGGCTTGCTGAACTTGGCTCAAATAAAGCATCTGCTGGAAGCCATTCGGGAAACGGAAATAGCGAGTAAACATTTCGGTGATGATGCTATTACCACGAGCATTCTTTTGGTGATGTTCAAAATGAGGCGCACTGATATTCCAGTCGCTTTCTGGGATAATCTGCTTCACTTCACTAAATGAAGGCCAAGACTGATAACCGAATTCTGAACAAAATCGTGGGGATATTGAATGGTAAGCGTCAAAGGATTTACCTGAATGCCACACATCCCAAAAATGCATGTCACCTTTATTATCATCATGCCAAGCGTCACCAAAATCTAATTCACCATTGCAAGGTGAGCTTGCCCAAAAACGGCGACTTGGATCTTGTTCATTGACGAGGATTTCTAAAAAACGATTGAGTCGGTCGTAATTGACTAGGTATTTTTCACGGTTTTCTCGAGATTCTGGATACCAAGTTAATGAACCAATCACCTCATTATCACCACACCAAATGGCAAGGCAAGCATGGTGCTTCAAACGTTGTATTTGTTGTGTGACTTCTTGCTTTACCTCTTCTAAGAAACTCGGTGTTGAAGGGTATTGTGCGCAGGAAAACATCAGATCTTGCCAGACTAATAATCCGAGTTGGTCGCAAAGTTGATAGAAATGATCGTGTTCATAATCACCTCCTCCCCACACACGAATCATATTCATGTGAGCTTCTTGTGCGGCTCGTAACAGCTGTTGATAACGGGAAAAATTGACTTTGCTTGGCATGGCGTCCATTGGTATCCAATTCGCGCCCTTCACTGATATCGAGACCTCATTCACGATAAAGGTCATTTCACTGCCGATGGAATCTTGATCAGTGCGCAACGTGAGACGTCTTAAGCCAACTTGGCGGTTGATCTGCTGCTGTGCCATGGTAATAGACAGTGTGTATAAATAAGGGTCACCGTAACCGTTTGGCCACCAGAGATGCGGATGGTGAACATCAATATCTACACTGCTTTGGTTGCAAAATGCCTCACTATCGATCGTAATAGTTTGATCGCCAAAAGTAAGTGTGATGGGTGTGGAGAGCGATTCGCTATGCCGTATTCTCACGTGCAGCGTAACGTGTGTTAAAGCATGCCAAACTTGTTCAATATCCACACCCAGCAGTGAATATTCTTGTACCGTTTTTAATTGCATTGGTGCAAAAATACCACAAACAGCAAGGCATATACCCCAATCCCAACCACTGTGGCATTGAGGTTTTCGCACTGTGTTCATGTGAGGAAGTTGATTATTCCCTTGTGCCCACGGAATGGGAAAGGGCAGCTCATCGGCTCTTTGCTTGGCTACCGAAGCGGCAGGTTCAAATCGCCATTCAAAATGATTTACACCAATTTGCAGATAAGGGCGAATATTAACGGTATAGGTTTGAAAAGCATTATGGCACTGTAAAACCTTCTGTCCGTTGATCCATAGATCAGCAAACGTATCGACCTTATTCAGCTCCAGTAAGTGGTTTGGGCACTGAAGATCTGCCGCATTTAAAGTGATCGCTTTTGTTAATACCCAATGACATAAACCAGCCCACTGAACCTGAGACTCATTGGATGCATAATAGGGATGAGGGATCAAACCCGCTTGCAGTAATGCATGATACTGGTCGCCGGGCAGTGTCATCGCGATTTGGATATCGGGATACTCGGGTGAGCTCAATCGCCATTCACCGTTTAAATCAAACATAAATCCACCTCAAAAAATACGATTTACAAGGGCTAAATGAGCTGATTTAACCATGCACTATGAAATAAAAATGTGCATGGGTGGCAGGCTCAAAAGTTGTGCGAAGTTTTTAGATTAAGTTGCGAAGCAGTCAATAATTATGATTTTCTTGACTTTAATTTGACGTCACTAAGCTTGACGAGCGGCTTGTTTTAACTTGTTTTAACTTGTTTTGTCTTGGCACATCTTGAAACAATTTGTTGTGAAAGTGTCCGCTTGTGGCGGTTTATATAAAGAATCATTTTGGAAATGGTGCTGAAAGGTGTATAAATGCCGCATTCAAACAGAGAGAGAAAATATGATGAAAATCGACAAGCTAGAAAATAAAAACCGCCGTATCCGTAAGAAACTGTTTTTAGGTGAATTTGCGATCCTCGGTTTTGAAGTTAGCTGTACAACGTCTATCAAAGACTTTGAACAATACGATCTCTTCGTTGATGAGTTTATTGATTACGTTGATAACATCGGTCTTTGTTTCGGTGGTGGTGGATTAGAGATCTTTGACGGCTTTGTGTGCGCAGCCGATCGCTACCGTTCAGCAACAGAAGAAGATAAAGCGTTGGTTGTAAAATGGTTAGAAAATCGTGCTGAAGTGAGCAAAGTTGTTGCTGGTGAATTAGTGGATGCCAATTACGCTTAATTGCTCTTCTATTCTACGTTATTCAGCTAGTGCTTTTCATTTGCGATGTCTGACAAAAAAGCCGGAGTGAAACCACTCAGGCTTTTTTATTACGCTAAATTTTATTACGTTAAAAATCAGCATGTTTAACAAAATAAGGATTGTTGAATTTATTGGCGTGACCAACAATCGAAACCACTAAACGGTTC
>NZ_CAWPDB010000188.1:0-12125 GCF_963886625.1 Vibrio sp. V23_P3S9T160 | reverse complement strand
GTCGACACATTAGACTAATGTATAAGAAACTTAATGATTAAATTTGAACCAGAAGAAGATAAAACTCTGTGAGCTTGAAAAGAGAAAAGTGTCGATTTCGCAGATAGAATAAGCAGTGCAACCCATTACCGATGACACGGCCGTCACTTATGAATCTTTGCAAGAGAATCACGCACTCTCCTTTTGGTTACGCTCTCGCCTGCTCGTTGCTCTTATCTGGATGCATTGCTTACAACAGTAAACCGAAAAATCCGCGCAGCTACCCACTACTGAGTGAGGCGATCTATTCTGAAGATGATCTTTCATTGGCAGACAACCCAAATATTATTCGCACGGCAATAGAGGAGAATCAATCGGTTACGATCAATGACCTCAACGCGCTAACAAGCCAGTTACCTATTGTTTTTCCTGAATTAAATTTACACCTTGAGCAAGAGCACTCATTTGATGCTCGCTTATTTCAAAGCGCAGTACAGCAACTTGTTGCTCAATTTGCTTGTGAATTGTACAGCAGCCAGCAAATGTCCGATTCGGTTCAAATGTGTGCAAACGATGGCCGTGTAACACCGAACAACTTAGGTTACTTGCCTTTCCAGCAAGGCAAGTATTCGGGTGAGCGTTTAACGGTTCATCGACATTCTCAACCACAAGGTTCTCAATCGCAAAGTGTAGCCGTTGATCTCTATCTTAAAAGCACATCGGAGCGACCATTGAGCTCAATATGGGGCTCGACGCATACTTTAGGGCGGTTCCATGGTTCGCACTTTTCATCGGACAGTGTGGTACTCACCGTCTACTTCGAAGGGCATGTGTTAGATGAGCGTCATCAATGGCAAGCCCAATATCCCGAACCTTTGATCTTTTTCTTACTGCTGCCCAGTATCACGACCTTACTTCAACAAGGTAATGACGCCTCAGCTGCGCAATTTGCAATGAATAACACCCGTTTACTGCTCGTAGATAGTGAGACAAGACGCTAGCGAAGACTCGTCACACAACGCAGCAAAATAACGCCGTGAACTTTATGAACAAAAACGTTTTTATGCCCTATATTGTTTTTATCTACGCATTAGAGACAAACCTGTAACAGGTTATTAACTTAACGTATCTGCATTAGATCATTGATGCAGTCATGATAACAACGATAAGCACCCTATCTCCGCCTGTAGCATTCAGTCACAAACGCTCCAAGGTAAAGATGAAGATGCGCCCTACATAAGGAACGTGAATATGTTTAAGCAGTTCAAACCAACCCTCACTGCATCCATTCTGGCTGCAACCTTTTCTATTAGCAGCTTCGCCGCTGATATTGAGAAACTTCACATTTTAGTACCCGGTGGCGCGGGTGGTGGTTGGGACATGACGGCTCGTGGTACAGGTGATGTACTGATGAAAACCGACATTGTCGGCAATGTGTCTTACCAAAACTTATCCGGTGGCGGTGGTGGTAAAGCGATTGCACACTTAATTGAAACCGCAGACCGCCAAGAAGATACCTTGATGGTCAACTCTACACCGATTGTTGTTCGTTCTTTATCCGGTGTTTTTCCACAATCCTTCCGCGATTTAACACCGATTGCCGCCACCGTTTCTGATTATGGCGCTATCGTTGCTGCGGGCGATTCAAAATACAAAACGTGGGAAGATGCGGTTGCCGATTTCAAAGACAACCCGCGGAAAGTGAAAGTCGCTGGCGGTTCTGCTCGTGGCAGTATGGATCACTTAGTCGCCGCAGCCGCTTTCAAAGGGCAAGGGTTGGATCCAAAAGAAGTTCGCTACATCGCCTATGACGCGGGTGGCAAAGCCATGGCGGCACTGCTTTCTGGTGAAACACAACTGCTTTCAACAGGCTTAGGTGAAGTGCTTGAAATGTCCAAGTCTGGCCAAGTGAAAATTTTGGCGATCACCGCCCCCAAACGTTTGGAATCTGCCCCGAATATTCCAACATTAACTGACTATGGCAACCCAACTGTATTTGCAAACTGGCGCGGCTTCTTCGCGGCCCCAGGGATCAGCCAAGAGAAGATTGATCAGTGGAACTCAGCATTAGCGAAAATGTACACCACCGATGAATGGAAAATCGTCCGCGACCGCAATGGTTGGATCGATAATTATCAAGCGGATAAAGAGTTTTACGCCTTCTTAGAAGCCCAAGAAAAAGAGATGGGTGATCTAATGCGTGAGCTCGGTTTCCTGAAGTAAGGTCGCTAAGGGGACAGTTCCTTGCCTTGTCCCCGCTAGCAACACTTTTGCCGTGTACAGTTATGCTCAATACTCCTTTGTTTATCAGGCAAATATGGATAGGAAAACCTCCATACACCTATCCCTTTGCCCTTAGTTAATCAATTCATTAACTCGCTGCTACACGGCTCTTTTCTCCCCTATTTTTACCATGGAGTTGGATATGTCGGATCTGCCAACCAAATTTTTCAGCAAAGAATATTTACTGTGCCGCGATCGCGTTGGCGCGTTGATCTTCCTTGTTCTTAGCCTTTGCTACGGCTATCAAACGACTCAAATACCGATGTTTCCCGGTGATGAATACGAACCGTTTAACGCCCAAACCTTGCCGACTCTGCTGACTTACGCTGGAATTGGCCTCTCTTTGTTGATGCTGGTTTTAGGGCAGCACGATAAACAAAGCGGCGCGGTATTGCACTTCAACTGGAAATTGTTGATTGGTTTTTTAGTGTTGATGGCGCTGTACGGACTTGGTCTAACCTATTTAGGCTTCGTACTGGCCACCAGTTTCTTTCTACTCGCTGGCTTTTATATTTTGGGTGAAAGACGCAAATCAGTGTTATTTGGTGCTTCTTTTCCCTTTGTCATCGCGTTTTATCTGCTGCTTACTCAAGGTTTGGACATTTACCTTGAGCCCGGCGTTATTTTCACACTCTGGTAGGAACTGATTATGTTAGATGGAATTTTACAAGGGCTTTCTACCGCCATGATGCCAATGAACATCTTCATGGTGATTGTGGGCTGTTTCGTTGGTACTTTTATCGGCATGTTGCCCGGGCTTGGCCCTATTTCGGCCATCGCGTTGATGATCCCGATCACCTATGGCCTTGAACCATCTTCAGGTTTGATTTTAATGGCCGGCGTTTATTACGGCGCTATTTTTGGCGGCTCCACTTCCTCCATTTTGATTAATGCTCCCGGATGCTCGGCAACCGTGGTCACCGCGTTTGATGGCTACCCCATGGCGCAAAAAGGCCAAGCTGGTAAAGCGTTAGCCATCGCCGCTTACGCCTCTTTTACAGGCGGAACCTTGTCAGCGATTATGCTCTTGGTCGCAGCGCCTGCACTGGCCAGCGTGTCACTGAGTTTTCAATCCTCTGACTATTTTGCGTTGATGCTACTCGGTCTATCGGCGGTCGCCGCCTTTGCTGGCAAAGGACAAGTCCTTAAAGCATGGATGATGGTTGTTCTTGGCTTGATGCTCTCTACCGTTGGTATTGATAAAGGCGTAGGTGTGGAACGTTTTACCTTTGGCTTAACTGATTTAATGGACGGTTTTAGCTTCCTCTTGCTGGCGATGGCGACATTCGCTTTAGGCGAGACATTAATGGGTATTTTAAAACCAGAAAACGACACGCGTACAGATGAACAGAATAAAATCAGCAACTTGGGCAGTATGAAAATCACCAAAGCAGAATTTAAAGAAGCGGCTCCCGTTTCAATTCGTGCTTCCATTTTAGGTTTTTTCACTGGCGTGTTGCCCGGCGCTGGCGCAACCATCGCCGCATTTTTGAGTTATGGTATGGAGCGCAGCTTAGCGCCCAAAGATAAAAAAGAAGAGTTCGGTAAAGGGTCTTTGCGTGGGCTTGTTGCACCAGAGTCTGCCAATAACGCCGCCTCTAGCGGATCTTTTGTTCCGCTGTTGACACTCGGCATTCCCGGCTCTGGCACCACAGCGATCATGCTTGGAGCCCTGCTTTCTTACGGCATTCAACCTGGTCCTCGTTTATTTGTTGATCACCCTGATGTCTTTTGGTCTGTCATCATCTCAATGTATCTCGGTAATATTGTACTGATCATCCTTAACTTGCCGCTTATTCCATATATTTCAAGGCTATTGGCGGTGCCAAGAACCGTATTGCTGCCGATGATTTTGTTCTTCTCAATCACCGGTGTTTATTTGGTTTCGTTTAACACTATGGATGTTTACGTAATGTTGATCGTCGCGATGGGGGCGATTGCTCTACGGTTAGCCAACTTCCCGCTGGCACCACTGCTGCTTGGCTTTATTTTGGGTGGATTAATGGAAGAGAACCTTCGCCGCGCGTTGATGATCAGCGATGGGGAGTTAAGCTTCTTGTGGGAACGTCCGATCACTTTCGTGTTTACCGTGCTTGCAGTCGTAATGTTGACTAGCCCACTTGTGGTGATGCTGGCGAACAAACTTCGCTCTTCACCGACCAAAGCAGTTGAATAACAAGAGATTGTATCAATAGAAACTCATCCAACCATACAAAGACCTAGCGAAAATGCTGGGTCTTTGCTTTACTATGCACTTCAAATTTTTTCAATGTCAGCGATTGTCATGTCGTTCATCATACCTATCTAGGAGTCTCCATGACGGATAGACACTCTTTAATCATCGTTGAAGATGATCTAAAACTCAGAGAAATGTTAACAGAATACTTTGAAAGTCAAGATATTAGCGTCATTGACCTTGCTGAAGGTGCCAAAGCGAGCGCGGTCATTTTAGAGCAACAACCAGATATCGTGTTACTGGATTTAATGCTACCCGGTGAAGATGGGCTGACAATTTGTAGACAGATCCGTCCTATGTACAACGGTAAGATATTGATGCTAACCGCCAGTGATGACGATTTTGATCACGTTGCAGCACTGGAAATTGGTGCCGATGATTTTGTGACAAAGCCGATTAAACCACGCGTCTTGCTTGCAAGAATGCGTATGCTACTGCGCAGAGTCGACAACGAGCCAATTCAAACCGCGAAAACCGTGCTTGAATTTGGGGCCTTGTCTCTCAATCAATCTCGACATCTGTGTGAAATGAATGGTGAGGCCGTGGCGATGACCGACAGCGAATTCGACTTGCTGTGGCTACTGGCATCAACACCAGATCAAGTCCTATCACGGGATGTATTAACCAAAGCGTTACGCGGGATTGAATACGATGGGCTTGATAGAACCGTCGATAACAAGATTGTCATTTTGCGTAAAAAACTCGGTGATGATTCTTCCACACCGAAACGCATTATTACGGTCCGAGGGAAAGGATACCTTTTTGTACCAGACACGTGGTAATGACCACGTATTTTAGAAGAAACCTGTATGCGTCGTATCTACGTTGAATCTTTTGTTGGTTTATTGCTCTTTTTTTTAGCGACACTCATTACCATTGAACTGGTCGTTTACCAGCTTGGTACTGACTACGATTACGTACTTGAAGATTATCAAGCTGAAGCATTTCATGACTTGGTCACTCGTATTTATCAGCATGAAGGTGAAGCCAGCACCTTCAATGTACTAAAAGAATATGCCGATAAAACACGACAACTGATAGAGACGCATACTGAAAAGACCTTACCCTCAGATGTGCGAGCGTTTTTCTTTAATACCGCCCCCAATGCCTACACCTACTACGATGATGACCGTTTTTTATGGTTGCGCCTTACGTCCACCTCACCAATTTACAGCTTTAAACCCGATGAAGAATCACCATTGAGGCAAGCCATTTTCTTCGCAGATAATCTCTCACTTTTGCTGCTTGTCGTCGGTTTTGCACTGTACTGTGTGTTGCTGATCTGGTTCATCAGTCGGCGAGTGCGTGAATTGGAAAAAGTGACCTTAGCCTTTGCCGCTGGTGATCTAACCGCTCGAGCCTCCATCAAAAGCGGCGATAAAGTCGGCTCTTTAAACAAAAGCTTTAACTACATGGCGAGCAAAATTTCCGCTTTAGTGCTCAGCAATAAAGCGCTGAGTAATGCCGTGGCTCATGAGTTACGCACCCCTATCTTTCGGATCCAATGGCAAGCAGAAATGTTGGCCGATGAATCTCTGACACCAAAACAAGCGGCGAAAGTCGCCAGTATCATCGAAGATACCGAAGAGATGGAAACGATGGTCGATGAACTTCTTTACTACGCTAAAGTTGAAAGGCCAGAAAACGAACTCAATATGCAGACAATTCAGCTCAATTACTGGCTCGAACCGATACTAGATAAATGGCGCAGCAACAGCGTAGTCGAGATCCAGTTGCTGCCATTAGCACAAGTCGCCACTTTACAGGTCGATCCATACCTTCTCAAAAGAGCTCTGGATAATTTATTGGGTAATGCTCAGAAATACGCCAAAAGTAAAATAGCCGTTGAAACCTCCGTGATCAAAGCAGGTCAAGCAGTGCAAATTGATATCCATGATGATGGAGAAGGGATTGACCCGCAGCACTGGCCATTCATTTTTGATGCTTTTTACAGCGCGGATCTCTCACGTGGAGAGCGACAATCAGGCTTCGGATTAGGCTTGGCCATCGTCAAACAGATCGTTTTACGCCACAACGGCCAAGTATCTGTGGCTAAAAGTGTGTTCGGAGGCGCTTGCTTTACTCTTGTACTACCTGTGGTGGGCGTTTAAAATTCGGCCACTTAAGAGAATCCGTGAACCGACGTCATTGATTCTCTTTTTTAACATGAGGGTGCGGGGCGAAGGCTATTTTGCGTCTACACGTAATTCACTCATGCTCATTGTCATTGTCATTGTCATTGTCATAATTATTCATTATTAGGTTGTTCAATTTATGAAACCAGGTCGTACGGGTATAAAGCGTCTGTTTTATGCCACAGGTTATTCAATACAAGGGCTGAAAGCCGCGTGGCTAAACGAAGCCGCTATTCGACAAGAAACTGTCACTTCAATTTTGTTGATTACCATTACTTTCTTTTTGCCTGTCACTAAAATTGAGCAAATCATGATGATTGGTTGCTTAGTCTTAGTTGTGATTGTGGAGTTGATGAATTCCGCTGTGGAAGCCGTGGTTGACCGCGTCGGTAGCGAATGGCACGAACTCAGTGGTCGCGCCAAAGACATCGGTTCAGCTGCCGTACTGATCGCGTTGATATTTTCAGCATTCACATGGATGTTTATTCTGTGGCCTTATTACTTTTAGCGTATCATTTTGGCGCGCGTTAATGGCTCATTGTTTTATAACGGCCAACCCGTTGTAAAAAAGCCAGCAGAATCATAGAACAAACGACTGCTGGCTATGTCGATTTAGGAATGGTTTGGATAATCTGTATATCCCTTAGTACCTCCACCAAATAAGCAACTTGGATCAAATGCCGATAATGTACGGTTCATTTTCAAACGCTCGACTAAGTCTGGATTCGCAATAAAGGGACGCCCAAATGCGACTAAGTCAGCGTAGCCATTTTCCAAGATTTGGTTTGCTCGCTCAACGTCATATCGGCCTGCAACAATAATGGTATTGGTGAACAGCTCACGTAAATGTCGGCGAAAATCTTCAGGGATTTGTGGAGCATCATCCCAATCAGCTTCTGACAAATGCAGATACGCAATACCGAGTTTCTGTAATTGCTCCGCCGCTTGTAAAATCGTTGGGACGATATCTGGGCAGTTCATATCTTTAAATGTGATGTAAGGCGCCAAGCGAACTCCAACTTTGTCAGCGCCAACCTTATCAATGATTGCACTCACAACTTCCATAAGAAAACGTAAGCGGTTTTCTCTGCTGCCACCATATTGATCAGTGCGATGATTAGAATTGGTTCGCAAAAACTGATCGATCAAATAGCCATTACCACCATGAATTTCGACGCCATCAAAGCCAGCCGCAATCGCATTGTGTGCAGCATTAGCAAAATCGCGTACCACTTGGTTAATCTCTTGCAATGTCATTGCTCTTGGTTCAACGCATTCCATCATCTCACCGGCACTCCCCGGCTGTGCAATCCAGACTTTGGTATCGACTGGAGCAATAGCTGAAGGAGCCATCGGCTTTTGACCTTGTTGAAAAACAGGATGCGATACTCGCCCTACATGCCATAGCTGATTCACTATTTTTCCTCCGCGGTCATGCACGGCTTGAGTGATCTGCTGCCAACCCACAATTTGTTCTGGCGTGTATATGCCAGGAGTAAATGAGTATCCTTGGCTATCGTCTGATATTTGTGTTGCTTCAGTAATAATCAGACCAGCACTCGCTCGCTGAGCATAATATTGCGCCATGATGTCGTTGGGTACATTACCTGGTTGACTTGTCCGAGCCCGCGTCATCGGAGCCATTACCAGACGGTTATTCAAAGAAAGTGGACCGATTTGTGTCGGGGAAAATAAGCTACTCATCATTCAATCGCTCTGTATTGGGTTGTTATCCATAGGCTATAACAAAAGAATCACTAAATAATCTAGCTATAATTAAAAAGAGTATTTAGGATTACTTAACAATAACTGCGATATAGAATCTTAATGAACAAATTATTGAACATGGAGGTCTTTGTTGCCATTGTTGAGCAGCAAGGGTTGGCGGCCGCCGCAAAAGCCATCAATATGTCCGCCGCCTCAGTCACACTAAAACTGCAAGAGCTTGAACGCCACTATGGCGTGAAATTGCTGCAAAGAACCACACGTAAAATTGCATTGACGGAAGCTGGCGAACGTTTCTATCCATTATGTTTACAAACCTTAGCCAACATCACTGAAGTCGAGTCTTCGCTATTCGCCGAGAAAACACACTTGGAAGGCAATATAAAAATTTCAGCACCCAAAGATCTCGGGCGACAACATTTATTGCCACTGCTCGACTCCTTCTTAGCAAGACATCCTAAAATTGTGCCTCAGATTACCTTTAGTGACAGTGTGTTAGGGATATATGAAACAAAACTTGATTTGGTATTGCGTTACGGCACACTCAAAGATAGTCAATTGGTTTCCAGAAAATTAGCAACAAATCGCCGCGTTCTTTGCGCCTCACCCGCATATTTAGCGTGCCATGGTCAACCGACGCACCCAGAGGATCTCAAACAGCATGCTTGTTTGGGTATGCTACGCAAAAGTGAATCATTAACGCGTTGGTCTTTTCTTAAAGGAGATGCCGTTCAAGATATTCTGATCAAACCATCACGTTTGTCTAATGATGGCGAAGTGATTCGCCAGTGGGCACTCGAAGGCGCAGGTATTGCACTCAAATCACAACTCGATATTCAACCCGACCTCAATGCTGGGAAACTCGTTCTTCTCTTGGAAGATTATCGGCAAAGTTTTAGTTCACACGATTTGGCCACAGGATCGGACTTGCATCTGCTCTATCCCAATCGTGATCACCAACCGTCACGTATCAAAATATTGATCGAGGAGATTGTGCGCTATTTTGAAAAACGTACGCTTCCTACTGGGCAATAGCAAAAGAGCGCCGATAAAAGCGCTCTTTGTTTATTTTATTTCGACAATTTTCGGCGATTAAATGTCGAAAATTGTATTTCTGCTCTTAGGCGGCTATTTCTTATTCGCGTACTTCATTGAGTCCAACGCGACAGCGAAAATAATAATGCCGCCTTTAATGATGTACTGCCAGTAAGGGCTCACGCCAATGTAGGTCATACCATAGTTGATCACAGTGAAGATAAGCACACCCGTGACCACACCCGCAATGCTTCCGACACCGCCAGCAAATGACACGCCACCCACAACACAGGCTGCAATCGCATCCAACTCGTACAGGAAGCCAAGGTTATTGGTCGCACTGCCGATACGGCCAGCTTCCAACATACCGCCAAACGCATAGAACACACCCGATAAAGCATACACTTTCAGTAGCGTCAGTGGCACATTAACACCAGAAACTTTTGCGGCTTCTGGGTTGCCACCGACCGCGAAAATGTTCTTACCAAAAACGGTCTTATTCCACAAAATCCATGTAAAGATAATCGCGATAATGGCGTAGAAGGTTATGTACGAAAACCTAAAATCCCCAAATCGAATAAAACCTTGAGTGAATGAAGAGAAACGCTCATCAAAACCTGCAATTGGAGATGCACCCACCGAATCGTAGTAGAGAGAGTTAATCCCGTAGACGATGATCATGGTGCCTAATGTGGCGATAAACGGCGTTACTTTTAAATAAGCAACAATCACACCGTTCACTAAACCGATGATCGCGCCAATCGCGCACACACAAAGAATCACAGCCACAATTGGCACGTCACCAATGCTGGGGAATACTTTGTTGACGTTATCAATTGATTGTAAAAGTGTTGCCGAAATTACAGCGGCTAAACCCACTTGACGTCCAGCAGAAAGGTCGGTTCCTTGCGTTACAATCAGCCCCGCCACACCCAATGCAATAATAACGCGCACTGAAGATTGCGTTAATATATTACTAAAGTTGCGTAAACTTAAAAATGATGGCTCCTGAATAATAATAATTGCCAGAAGAATAAATAGAACCGCATAGATCGCACCTTCCTTTAGGTGCTTCATTGCAAATGTTTTAACTGAATCCATAATAATTTCCCTAGAGGTAACGAGAGGCCAGCTCTAATATTTCATTCTGTGAAGTGTCTTTAGTATTAACGATTCCCGCAGCTCGGCCATTACTCATCACCAATATTCTATCGGTAATGCCTAACAACTCTGGCATTTCGGAAGAGATAATAATAATCCCTTTATTCTTTTTCGCTAATTCCAATATCAATTGATAAATTTCAAACTTTGCTCCGACATCAATACCCCGAGTCGGCTCATCAAGCATTAATATTTCTGGCTGAGTTAACAACCAACGGCCAATAATGACTTTCTGCTGATTACCACCAGACAAAGAACCGATTGATGTTTCATGAGAAGGTGTTTTTACACTCATGGAGTCAATTACCCACTGTGTATCACTCCTCATTTTTTTATTACTCAGTAAACCTAATTTGGTTTTGTATTCATCCACATTGGCAACCAAAGAGTTAAAGGTAATATCTAAATTACTGTAAATGCCGGTTGAACGACGCTCTTCTGTCACCAACGCAAAACCACTATTGATCGCTTCATGTGCATCACGGTTTTTCATCTCTCGGCCATGTAAGATAATGTGGCCGTTACTACGTTCACGAACCCCAAAAATGGTTTCCACAATATCAGTGCGTCTTGAACCCACGAGCCCAGCCACACCTAAGATTTCACCTTCTCTGAGATCAAACGAAATATCCTGAATAGAGGGTTGGTTCAGTGCTGTTAAATTTTTGATTTCGAGGATAATTTCTTTTGGCACATTGGTCTTTGTGGGAAAGCGCTGTGTTAATTCACGGCCAACCATCATCGAAATGATTTTGTCCATATCGAGCCCTTTCAACGGCCTCGTATCAACCCATTGCCCATCACGCAAGATGGTTATCTCATCACAAATAGTAAATATTTCTTCCATTTTGTGAGAGATGTACACCACGCCACAGCCTTTTTCTTTCAACTTGTTAATGATAGTAAAAAGATGCGATACCTCTTTTTCAGTCAAAGAGGACGTGGGTTCATCCATGATCACAATGCGCGCGTTGTAAGAAAACGCTTTCGCTATTTCGACCATCTGCCTTTGTGATACCGATAATTTAGCCACTTTAATTTTCGGGTCTATATCAATATCGAGTTCATCAAAGATCTCTTTGGTATCGCGATACATTTTATCGTGATCGACAAAGAGTCCTTTCTTTGGGTAACGCCCTAGCCAAATATTATCCATTACAGAACATTGTAATACTTGGTTAAGCTCTTGGTGGACCATGGAAACACCCGCTTCCAAAGCTTGCTTAGACGATTGAAAATTCACATGTTCGCCTAAAAATATAATATCACCTTCGTTTTTATCATAAATTCCAAAAAGGCATTTTAATAGCGTCGACTTACCTGCACCATTCTCTCCCATTAACGCATGAATAGAGTGTGGTCGAACTTTCAAATTAACTTTATCTAATGCCTTAACCCCGGGAAACTCTTTACTCACTCCTGTCATTTCTAACAGAAATTCATGCTCTTGATTTACCATGGCATCACTTATTTATTCTTTGATTAATACCATTCAATATTAAATAAAATTTAATCAGCAATTATTTATTATTGATTGTATAAACACCCTATACGTTAGGGAGTAAAGGGGG
>NZ_CAWPDB010000187.1:0-12249 GCF_963886625.1 Vibrio sp. V23_P3S9T160 | reverse complement strand
TAAATAATAATTATTGGTCATTTCAATAACTAATAAAATACCTGTAATGGGTGCGCGAACCGTTGCGGCAAACAGTGCACCCATGCCTGCAATGGCGAACATTCCTGGGTCAATCGCTAATTGTGGTAACAGTTCTTGCGCAATCAGGCCAAAGGCGTAGCCAAACAGCGTGCCTAATGCCAGCATTGGCGCAAAAATCCCGCCCGGAGCACCAGAACCAAAGCAGATCAAGGTGGTAAAAATACGGCCAATGAACAAAAGCAGCAAGATAGCGGCACCATAGTCACCATTGGTGATATTAGGGATCAGTGAGATGCCACCTCCAGTCAATTCTGGAATATACAATAAAGTTAAGCCAAAACAGCCTCCCAATAGTGAACCCGTGAGTAAATATCGCTTACGATCATTGCGATGAATTCTGGCAAAAATATCTTGTGATAGTGTGATTAAACGGTTGAATAGCACACCGAAAATACCAAACAGTCCCCCAAGCAGCAGAAACAGCCACAGTGAAGCCAGCTCTGGTGCTTGATATTGCGGCATTTGGATCACAGCATGTTGGCCATTAATCACACGAAAGACGATATTTGCCGCCACCGCAGAGACAATGACGGCACGTACTGAAATGAGGGTATAGCGAAACTGCGGGCGCATCTCCTCTATCACAAACATGATGCCTGCCAGCGGCGCATTAAATGCGGCAGCTAGGCCTCCAGCTGCGCCAGAGGCTAAGAGTGAGTGGCGGGTATCGTCATTTTTGATGCGGAAAATATCCGACACCATTCGGCCAATGGCTCCCCCCATTTGAACCGTGGGCCCTTCACGTCCCAAAACCATACCAGAACCTAAGGCGCCCATACCGCCAAAAAACTTCACTGGCAGTACTCGCCACCAACGAACGGGGCGCATACCATCCATCGCGCCTTCAATTTCAGGAATGCCAGAACCGGCGGCTTCGGGCGCAAACCGGTGCACAAGGAAATAACCGATAAACGCCAACGCTGCACTGATAAGAAAAGCGGCCAACCACAAGGGTAAGATATTACCAATCTCACTTTTTAACCACTCGGTGCGTGTTTCTGAAACCAGGTGCACAGCGGCTTCAAAGTAAGTACCAACAATCCCAGCAAGAATACCGACAATGAGCGAAAGAAAAAGGATTGAGAGTGGTGTTTTGTCCTTAGAGAGAAATTGGTTAATCGTATCTTTTGGAACTTTTGCAAGCAGTGACTGTTTCAATCTCTCTCTTTTGGTCATGTAAAAAAGGGCCTCGATTGGTAAAATGTGAACATATTTTGTTACAGAATTATACGCGCCAAAGTGATTAACTATAGCGTCAAAGCTGCAATGTTGATTTTCATATCTGGAAGATGGAGAGATTCTCTACTAAAAACGAGATCTGAGTTTAAAATGAGTTAAAAAAACAGAGATTGAACCTTGCTAAGCCAGCCAAATGAACCATAGTTAAAACGTAAGGCAGATTCAGATATCGTACAGGGAGGAATTCAAGCCTTACCTACAATTTGGATGGAATCAGCAATATTTCAATTCTATGTCCTCGTTTATGATCGGGTTGCATCTATAGTCCTCCCGATTCGCGAACTCACGATTGAGTTACGAGGGGAAAGGCGCGCTCACCGTAGTGCGCCTTTTGTCGTTTATGTACCTCGGCTCATTGTTCCTGTCTAACTGGCAAACCATGCACTGGCTTCTTATTTCGGTATATACTGCCGCAAAAGGAGTGCTGACATGACAAAAAAAGTACCAACTAACATTATTACCGGTTTTCTTGGTGTAGGAAAAACGACGGCCATTTTGAATTTATTGAAGAATAAACCTGCTGATGAAAAGTGGGCGGTTTTGGTCAATGAGTTTGGAGAAATTGGTATTGATGGGGCGATGATGTCTGACCAAGGCGCGCTGATCAAAGAAGTACCGGGCGGCTGTATGTGCTGTACCGCGGGTGTTCCTATGTCTGTTGGAATTAACGCCTTACTTAGGCAAAAGCCCGATCGTCTATTAATTGAGCCAACAGGGCTTGGGCACCCTAAGCAAGTGGTGGCAACTTTAACTTCTGATCAATATGCACCGTATGTCGATTTAAAAGCCACGATCACTTTAGTGGATCCGCGCAACTTGCGTAATGAAAAATACACATCCAACCAAAATTTTAATGACCAATTGGCCAGTGGTGATGTGGTGATTGGCAATAAAGTGGATCAATGCACTAGTGCTGATGTGGATGCGTTTAATGACTGGGTGACTGATCAATCACCCGCGAAGATTTTTAGCAAGTTAGTCAAGCAAGGTGAGTTGCCTTTAGAATTATTAGATATTGAACGTCTTCACGGCGCAGCTTCTACTCATATTGAAGCGCATCACCATCATCATGCTTCGTTAGAACCACAGTTTGCGTTACAGCCGGGTAAAGCGTTTGTGCGCAAAGAAAATCGGGGCCAAGGTTATTTCAGTTGTGGTTGGTTAATCGGCGCTGAATACCATTTTGATTTTGATGAGCTTTTTTCTATGCTGAGTGCCCTGACCGCTGAGCGTGTTAAGGCGGTCGTCAATACCGATAAAGGATGCTACGCCTTCAACATCAACCAAGGAGTCGTTTCAGTGAATGAGATGAGCTTAGAAGGGTTTGAATCACGCTTAGAAGTGATTGACTCACAGCTCATGCCATGGGATCAACTCGAAGCGGTATTGCTGAAATTGGCGGGTATCTCTCAATAGGATCCAAAGAAAAAACCAACAAAGAAAGAACAAAGAAAAAATGAACTAAGAAAGGCGAACTGGAACGGCTTCGTCTTTCTCGTTCACTTTATAACTTCTTATAATGCGTTGAGCTATTTATGGCTGTCTTGTTGCGTGATCAACGCGTTCATCAGATAAAATCTGCCCATCTTTGATATTCACTATTCTGTGAGTTCGCTTCGCTAATGCGAGATCGTGAGTGACGACAATAAGCGTTCGTCCTTCTTGATGAAGCTCATTGAACAGGGCTTCAATTTCAGCGCCTGATTTTGAATCTAACGCACCTGTCGGTTCGTCGGCTAAGATAATTTGCGGATCATTGACCAACGCGCGTGCAATCGCCACCCGCTGTTTTTGCCCCCCCGAGAGCTGGTTGGGTTTATGCTGCATGCGATCGCCAAGCCCCACTTTTTCTAATAGTGTTGCTGCACGTGCTCGGCGCTCTTTTAATTTTACTCCGCGATAGACCAAGGGTAGGGCGACGTTATCGAGAGCATTAGCGTATTCGAGCAGGTTGAAACTTTGAAAAACAAAGCCAATTTTTTGATTACGAATATGAGCCAATTGATGGCTGCTGAGCGAGGCGACCGCCTTGTCGTCCAACTGATATTCACCCGATGTAGGAACATCTAGGCAACCGAGGATATTCATTAAGGTTGATTTACCCGAGCCTGATGGCCCTAGAATAGAGAGAAATTCGCCTTTTTGAATCGATAGCGAAACGCCGTCTAATGCTTTGACCAACTCTTCACCACTGCGATAGTGCTTGCTGATATTGGTCAATTGAACAAGGTTTGGTAAGTTTTGTTTATTCACTTTGTAATGCCTCTAATGGCGTAATGCTAGCCGCGCGATTGGCGGGAAACCACGCGGCAATCACACCGACAATCGCCAGCGCCGCGATCACAAGAAAGACAATCGAAAACGACAGTTCGGGTAAGGGTTTCCCTAATTGCTCAAACAGCATATTGCCTTCTAAGGGAGCGTATCTTAATAAGGTGATCAGCCCGTAAGTGGATCCTAAGCCAGCTAAACCGCCAAGCGACATCGTGAGCAAGGCTTGCACTAAATAATGGAGTTTGATGGTGGTTGGCGTAGCTCCGACGGCCATTCGTACACCGATGTCTCGCGTGGATCGTTTTACCGTGGCGTACATGACATTGGCAATACCAATGCCTGCTACGCCGAGGGTAATAAGCCCAATAATGCCCAAAAAGCCTTGTAGACCGAATAAGAAACGGCGCATGCTTTTTTGCCTCAATAGCATGTCTTCGACTTGCAAGAGCTGCGTGTCTGAAGCACTGGCACCGTACTTTCTGGCGATCACTTGCTTAATCACTTGCGCGGCTTTTTCGCGATCGACCGTGGCATTGAGCTGCACATTGATCGCTGCAATCGCTGCATTGGGGCTAAAACGTTGCCAAGTGCGAAAAGGCACAAATACCGCGTAGTCAATAGGGGTTCCTTGTTCTACCTCTGCACTTGTCTGCGCTATCACGCCGATAACGGTAAAGTTTTCATCACCTATTTTTATCAATTGACCTACAGGGTTTATGCTCAGCGTCTGGGGTTCCAGCCAACTCCAACCATCCTCAGAATTGAACAATTGCACTGCGGCGTTATAACCGAGTACAACCACTTTACGCTGCTGTTGATTATCGAGCGGATTGATCCATCGCCCTCCTTTGGCTATCTCAATACCAGTTAAGGACTGATATTCTGGGTTAACCGCTAGTGGGCGCTGCCAGGTGCCATTGTCTTGATTGCTGACGCGTTTATCCCATTGTGCGCTGACTTCAGCGCGTTGGATAAAGGGCAGTGCGCGAACAAGCTCAACATCATCCGCTTGCAAAGAGAGGGCTTTCCCTTCAAAAAAGCGTCCGGCGGTCTGGCTGGCATAACCCCCGGTCACATAGAGTAAATTGCCATTGCCACTTTGTGATGAGCGTGTCAGCCCTTGGCGTAATCCTTCGCCTGTTGCGAGCATGGTGGCGATGCAAAGTGTGCCCCAAGCCACCGCTAAAATAGTGAGTAGCAAGCGCAGTTTTTCGGCCGCCATCTCTTGATAAATTTGCCTGATAGGTAACATCATTATTAAGCCCTCGCACTTAAGGCGATGACGGGGGTGAGATTGGCGGCACGCTTTGCTGGGAAATAAGCAGCCAGCAGTGCAAACAACGTGGTGACGAGCAGTGACCAGCCTAGAGCTGGCACAGTGATGACTGGTTCGCCGAGCCAATCAGGTAAGCCGATGTAATTCAGTAATAGCACCACCAGATAGGAGAGGAGCATTCCGAACACTGCACCTAATGCCACTAGCAACCCACCTTCTAAAATAAACTGGCGCAAAATGATCTTCGGTGTTGCGCCAATGGCTAAGCGCACACCAATTTCCCGCGTTCTTTCCGTGACAGAAAGGAACATGATATTGGCGACGCCCAAAGCGCCGACCGCAAGCGTCATCGCTCCACTTGCCCCTAAGAACAGCTGTATACCTCGAAACAAGGCATTGAAAAACTGAGCGCCGCTGCTGAAGTCAGGTAGGTTTATGGCCTCAGTATCGCTCGGATCAAAATGTTTCTGTTTGGCGAAGAAAGAGAGGATGTTCATGCGCAATACCGCTGCGGGTATCCCTACGGCGGGCTGCACAAGGAAAAATTCAGGCTCACTTTGCCAAAGATCAGTAAAAGCGCTGCTTGGGATCATCACTTGGCTGTTTTCATTGTTTATAGAAATGCCCCCTTCTTGCTGCTGAGTAATACCGACAACCGAGAAAGGAATGGTATTGACTTTGATCGTATCACCAATAGATAGCTGACCAACTTGTGCCAACTGCCAACCAATCACCGCAATTCGGGAATGGTTTTGCTGATCGCTGGCGTGAATGCCGCGTGACCCCGCGGTCAGTTGCAAGTTGCGCAATGCTAAAAATTGAGAGTCGATCCCGCTGACGTAACCGGGAAGCATTCGGCCTTTTACATTCGTCACTTTAGCATCCCATTTTCCGTAGATAACTGATAATGCGCTGATGTTTGGGTGCTGTGCCAAAGCGCGCATTTCCGGCTCTGAAAGGGTAATCGCTCGTCTTGCCGCAAGGCCTTGCCAAGGTTTGGTGGTTTGACTGGGGAAAGCCATTTGTGTATCGCTCATTAACAGCGCGAAAGATTGTGTATTGACGCGATAAAATCCTTCACCTAAGGCAACGAGCACTAAAACAGAAACAATACCCCAAACGATAGCAATGACCGCGAGGGCGCTGCGTAGCCGATGGGCAAGCAGCGTTTGCACGACTTGCTGTAGGCTTGAGATCATGAGTGCAGAGCCTGAGAGAGCGAAGCGATCACGTCATCATCTAACTGCCCAGCAGCTTGCAGCAGGCCAATCCGCTGCTTCCAATATTGGTACAATCGCCGTTGTAGACTGTTTTTACTGTTAAACAGAGCGTTATGGGCGTCAATCAAATCAGAAGCTTCAGTCATTCCTGACTCATAAACGGTTTGTTTACTTTTTAAAGCTTGCTCTCGTGAGCGGACTTGTAACTGAGCCATCTCCACTTGTCGCCAATCCAGATGGATTTGGCTAAAGCCACTTTGAATTTTGCGTTTAATCTCGATATCTGCCTTGCGCAGTACTTGCTTGGCGCTTAAGACTTGCAGCGCAGCCTGATCGACCGTGGCGCGCGTGGAACCATTCAAATCCAACGGAATTTTTAAGCTTAAACCTGCACTGAGATCCCCATCTCGACCCTGATCATTGTCTTGGTAAGAAACACTGCCAGATAAGGTGGGATAATATTTGGCTTTGGCTGCATCTCGGCCAAATTCAGAAGCGGCGACTTCCTGCTGGGCAGCCAATAACTCAGGGCTGTTATTCTGCGCAAGCTTTAACCATTCAGTTTCGCTACTGACCTGCATTGGCGGTTCAATGAGGTCGGTCGTTTTAATTTGGTCAATGTGCTGTGGGTCTTGATTGATGAGCGCGATAAGGGCTGACTTTTTCTCTTCTAGAGCAGCTTGCGCACTGAGTATATCGGCTTGCTCATCGACGTGGTTAGCACGCATGTCTTCCAATGCCGTTGATCGAATTTTTCCTGCTTTGTAGCGCTGCTCGGTAATCTTCAGCAGTTTTGCACCTTCTACGAACTTTTGCTCAGCAAGTTGTAGATCGCCTTGTGCGCTGGCGAGATCGAGATAGGCATACAGTAATGTTGCAGCCAGCTCATTATGTGCAGTCTTCACTTTTAATTGTGATGCCACATAACTTGCTTGAGATTGGTCGAGCTGTGCCCAATTAGCGCTATCCCAAATGGTTTGGCTTAATGTGGCACCATAGCCTTTAGTGTTGTTGCCATCATCATCCCATGAAGTATCAGCGTTGACTTCAAAAGAAGGTAAAAGTACACTTTTGGTACTTCGGACCTCTGTTTCACTGATTTGAGATTGGATCTGTGCTTGTGAATAAGTAGGGTCAAAAGTTTTGGCGGCTTGCCAAGCTTGTTCAATAGTGATGGCGTGAGCTGAAAAAGTCACCGCGCCACAGAACGTCATTAGCGCGGCTGCTAGCGCATTACGTTGAAAAGGGCGCTTAGTGGTCATCTTTGCCTCCGAATAAACTGTTGTCGATGATCACATCGTCCGCTGATAAACCCGCAATCACTTCCACATTAATGCCATCGGACAAACCTAAGGTTACGGCGCGCACTTGGTAACCTTGTTCTGACTGATCTGGGATCAAGACTTCAGGTTTTTCACCGCTAAATCGTAATGCGCGTTCTGGAATGGTGATGACGTTTTCCACGCTCTTTAATGTAATCTGTGCGGTAGCAGAAAAGCCCGAGCGAATCACCATATTGTCAGGAAAGCGAATCTGGTTAATCTCCACTTCAAATCCATTATCAAAGCTAGTCGTTTTAGTATCACTAGGGTTATTCAACTTATCAGATTGAACCGCAACTTTGCTTAATACGCCGCTGATTTCTGCTTCTGGATACGGTGCTAACGTTAAGTTGACGGCCATCCCTGCGGCGAGTTGTGCCGCATCATGTTCACTGACACTGCCTTTGAAAATCATGTCATTCATATCGGCAATCGACATCATTTCAGTTGCCGCTTGGCTTGAGGCAGTGGAGATGATCGGCTCTCCTACTTCCACTTTTAGGTTTAAAATGGTGCCATCAATGGGGGCGACGAGTGTGGACGTAAGTTTCGAATCGCCAACCGATGCTTCACCGCTGCGGATCAGCTCAAGGTTCTGCCTTTTTTGTTGCACTTCGGCTTGTTTTGATTTCAGCTCTGATTTTGCTTGGATTAGCTCACCGTAGTTTTCCGGCACAATCTTTTGTTCAACTAACTGCTGCAAGTTTGCCAGCGTCTGTTTGGCGGAATCTAAGCTCGCCTCACTTTGCATTAATTCGGTAGTCGCGTCAGTTAACGCTTGCGGTGTTGGATTTGGGCGCACTTTGATCAAAGGCGTGCCCAAAGTAACTTGCTCACCGACCCGATGATAAATTTCACCGACAATCCCCTCAATTTGCGATTTTATAGATACCGAGTGAGCTGGCACGATTTGGCCAACAGCGATTGCCTGTTTGGCAATATTTCCCTGTTCGACCGTCAGAGTGGGGAAAGCCGAGAGAGATTCATTGCTATTGGTAGTTAGGTAATAGCCCCCGCTGATTAAGGCGGCGCTAATTACCGCGATGGCCCAACGCTTTTTCATGAACAATTCCATATCAAGGAGAAAATAAACAATGGTGGTATGACTTGAGTGTCATCAGAAGGTTCCTTCATGCTATAGAAGTAGCGCATAAAAACCTGTATTGATTTGTCATGATAATGTCAGCTAGAAATAGCAAACAGCATGCAGTTGTCTGTTCTGATGAAAAGGGCGATCATCGACCGCCCTGATGGTAATAGTAGAAATGAGGTGTAGCGTAGAAGGATCCGAGAGGAATTTAGCGTTTATTACGCAAATAACGTTTACGGCGTTCTACTTTTTTGGCTGCTTTTTCCTCGGCTTCTCTGGCCGCTCGTTCTTCCACTTCCACTAACTCTTTGGTGATCATTTCAGGGCGTTCAAGAGTAATTTGGCCGAGAATACCTTGGCGTAACTCGTGCAGTAGGATCTCCGACGCTTTATGCAGATCAATACGGCCACCGGGGCGCAGAGCACCACGTTTGCGGCCAATTTCTTCCATCCATTCCACATCAGATTGAGGTAGCTCATCGATTTGATAACGCTCTTGCAAACGCTCAGGATAAGCTTGCGCTAAATACTCAACAGTATAAAAGGCTACATCCTCATATTCCATTGCAGTATCTTTTACTGCGCCAGTAGCAGCTAGGCGAAAACCACTGTGCGGGTTTTCCACTTTAGGCCATAAAATTCCCGGAGTATCGGACAGCACAATGCCATTTTGCAAATTGATACGTTGTTGGCGGCGAGTAACGGCGGGTTGGTTACCTGTTTGAGCCACAGCGCGACCGGCTAACGTATTGATGATGGTTGATTTTCCTACGTTCGGGATGCCCATGATCATGGTGCGAATATTTTTTCCCACTTCTTCACGATGTGGTGCCAACTTACGGCAAAGTTCCATGATTTTATGCACTTCTTGAGGGTTAGACGTGGTTACCGCCATTGCTTTCACCCCTTGTTCTTTCTCAAAATGGTCGATCCACAATTGCGTCATTTCAGGGTCTGCTAGGTCACGTTTATTGAGTACCTTCACACACGGTTTATTACCACGCAAATGGGAGATAAGTGGATTCTCGCTGCTAAACGGGATACGAGCGTCCAACACTTCGATAATCACATCAACTTGCGGAATGACCTCTTCGATCTCCTTACGTGCTTTATGCATGTGTCCCGGAAACCATTGAATTGTGTTGTTAACCATTTGAAAACTGCCTTTTAATGTAAAAATTCTGCTGGTGGAGGTAGAGAGTTTTTATTGATGTTTATGAGAATCATCAACAAGGTTTACTGATAACCACCGCAGTTTTAGATGTGATGATGTTAACATTTAATTGGCGAGGCTGGAATCTAAGCTGTGCGGTGAACTTTACGTGTTCTGTAAAGGTGGGGTGGCTTAGGATTGACGACGCTTGTGCAGTTACATCTCTTGTCGGTGAGAGAGCACTGAACCGAGCAAAAATTCGGTCAGATCGTGCTTGGTTAAGCAAGTTTTTGCCCAGCGGAGCAATTTATTGCTCAAGTAGTCAAAAAACCAAAGTTAACCTATTGAAATATAATAATTTAACACTGGCATTGCTTTTGCTTAGTGAGGCATTACATTATGCGATGCGATTCACGAAAAAGGACCAAACCATGCCAGCCGCTCTTCGAACCATTTCTTACCAAGCGTTATTAAACGCAGAGCAAGCCCATATGCCAACCGTAAGATTATGCTCTACGCAGGGGAAACCGTCATGATCCTCTCTTGGTTTCAACAGCAGCAAAATCATCGCTATTGGTTAGTTGATCGCAAGCTTCACAAGCAGGCCTTACAGCAAAATGGGGGCTTTGGATTTGAAGAGGCCGTGCCTCTGTTCTATGGTGCAATGTTTACTGAGGTGATGCCACTCTCTCCATGGTTAATCCCTGTTTCTGAATCGGTATTGTCGCTCCCTGAAGCGTTACTTGAACAAGGTATTGGGCTGTCAAGCCATGCAGTGGGTGATGAAGTTTTGCAGCATCTTCGCAGTTTATTAATTGCCGGATTAGAGGGCGAGGAAGTGATGTTTCGCTTTTACGATAGGTCGGTCATTATTGCTATGTTAGCGCGAATGGACCAATCAGAAGTGAACCAGTTTTTGGGTAATATCAATCAATTGGTTGCATTAGATAATGGAGACCAAGGCCACGATCGTGATCAAGGCCACTTAGTCACGTTTGACAACACCTCGCACGCGCCATTTAATGCTCAGCAAGGTTCTTGGTGGGTGATAAAAGCACATCATCTTGATAAACAAGAGAACTTACCTTTGTTAAAAGCTAACCTTGAATCTTGGTTATGGCAGCATTTCCCCAAGGCAATGGACCAGCATCTTACGCAAGGGAGTGATATCGCTTCCATGCTCACACCGTTTCTCTCTGCTGCTGAGCAAACCTTAACGTATCGTGTGATGAGTGCGGCCATCGCGGCGATTATGGGCAACGAATACTTGGCTCAGCCTAGCATGATAGAACTGATCAAAGACAATCAAAATGAAGAGATTAAATACGCTCTGCATGCCTTAAGTCGCCAATTACAACATGAGGGATAATCATGGATTCATTTAACCATTGCGTGCAGTGCAACCCCGAGAAAAACTGGTTGGAATTAGAGTTCATGAGTGAAAACGATGAACCGATTGATGGCCTTGCCGTCACCATTACGAATAAAATTACCTCCAACACACACACGCAAACCACCAGCGCTGGTAAAGTATTATTTGCAAATATTGCCGCAGGTGAATGGCGTGCTTCTGTCAGCCAAGCCTCTTTGTTAAGCGAAGTCGAAAAGTACGCCAGCCGTAAAGAAGGGCAAGAGTCGCCAGTGAAAATCCGTGCATCGGCAGAGCGTGATGCTGCTGAGAAAAACCCGAAACGGTATCACAGCACTACCATAGGTGATTTTTGGGATGAAGCCCCTCAAGATGAGTTTTTGCAAGAGCGTCATAAAGGGATAAATACCAATGCCTCTGCGGAAAAAGCAGGGTTCAGCCTTAGCCACAACCAAAGTTACGTTTTCGAAATCAAAGCACTGCGCAGTTATATGCCAGTGATTATTGATACCGATGAATTTAGTTTGGTGAATAGTTATACCTTTGCGTTGTTGTCACAGCTGGCTTATGCGAGTGATGAATTTGGTATTCCTGATGGTGAAAATCCAAGCTTAGAAGATGGAGGAATTGATTTCATTATCAAGCAGCTAAAGCAAGGTAATAGACCTCAATATTGTGCATCATCGAAAGAGACTTGGCTGTTACGAGAGATACCCTATTCTAAGCATCTGGAATATAAATTTTATAACGATAAGCTTATTGGTTGTGAAGGATATATTTTAAGTAATAGTGATATAGCTATTATTGGAGTGCGTGGAACCCAAACATATTTCGGAAATGAAGAAATTGTTAAATTAGCCGATAAAAACACCACAAAACCTGTTAAAATGTTAAATCCTGTAGCCTTTAGAATAATTGAAGGTCTTGATGGAACCCGAGCCTTTTTACAGTCTCCAGGTTATCAAGATGTCATGTCTGATTTAGATGCATCTCAAATAGCAATACCCGAACTAGATAATGCCTATCTACATAAAGGTTTTTATCAATATGCAAAAGGACTATGGATTCCATTATCTGATGATATCCTTAAGTACCACTCAGATAAGAAATTCTACATTTGTGGTCATAGTTTAGGTGGTGCAGGCGCTCTGATTATCTCAGCTCTAATACAAAAAAACTATAGATCAAATAATTTAAAACTATTTACATATGGTATGCCAAGGAC
>NZ_CAWPDB010000186.1:0-12483 GCF_963886625.1 Vibrio sp. V23_P3S9T160 | reverse complement strand
TGTGAATTTAAACAATTTACAGTGGTACAATGGCGCCCATGAGTGAAATTAGAACCCAAGTCCAGCTCATCGATATCGATGAAGATATGGCTGGTCAACGCATTGACAATTTTTTGCGTAACCAATTAAAAAACGTTCCCAAAAGTATGGTTTACCGAATCCTGCGCAAAGGAGAGGTTCGTGTAAATAAAAAACGCATCAAAGCAGAATATAAGTTATCGGCTGGTGATGTGGTGAGAATACCACCAGTGACTCTCGAACAGTCGGATCAAGAGATCAACACACCCAATACCAAATTGAGTAAAGTCGCCGAGCTAGAACACTGCATTATTTTTGAGGATGAGCACTTACTTATTCTGAATAAACCTTCCGGTACGGCTGTTCATGGTGGGAGTGGTTTGAAATTTGGCGCAATTGAAGCGCTGCGGGCATTGCGCCCAGAAGCTCGCTTTTTGGAATTGGTGCACCGTATCGATCGCGATACGTCGGGCATTTTATTAGTGGCTAAAAAACGCTCCGCGCTGCGCCATCTCCAAGCCCAGTTTAGAGAAAAAACGATTCAAAAATATTACTTTGCTTTAGTTATGGGGCAATGGAAAAGCAGCTGTAAAGTCGTGAATGCGCCACTATTGAAAAATGAAGTGAACAGCATTGTGCGAGTCAATCCAAACGGTAAAGCATCGGAAACGCGCTTTAAGATCCTTGAACAGTTTGCACAAGCAACTTTGGTGCAAGCCAGTCCGATCACTGGCCGTACTCATCAGATCCGCGTTCATACTCAGTATACAGGGCACCCGATTGCGTGGGATGATCGTTATGGTGACCGCCGTTTTGACGCATATGCCGCACAGTTTGGCATTGACCGATTATTCTTACACGCGGCGAATATTCGTTTTGTTCACCCTTCGACAGAGGCGTTAATGGACATTAATGCACCACTCGATACTCAACTAGAGCAAGCATTAGTCAAATTGAGAAACGCTTAAGGCCAGCTTTCATTCGCTAACGAGTAGCAACATAGTAGAAACATAAAGTAATGGTCGAAGTCATGGTATAAAAGTGAGCGCGGATCAAGGCGCTCACTGTTAATCATTATCCTAAAACGGTAATGCCTTGAGACTCAAGCATTGAGACTAGCTTAATTAATGGTAGTCCAATCAAACTGTTAGGGTCGTCACCTTCTAAACGTTCAAAAAGTGCAATGCCTAGGCCCTCACACATAAAGCTGCCTGCGCACTGTAGTGGCTGTTCTTTTGCCACGTAAGCCGTCACCATCTCGCTAGATAAAGAGCGAAAATGAACCGTGAAGGGTTCTACGGTGACCATGCATTGACCAGAGACTGAGTTGTAAACCGCAAGCCCAGTATAAAAAGTGATGGCTTTTCCACTTTGTCTGAGTAGCTGCTTAATGGCTTGTTCTTGTGTATGAGGTTTGCCAATAATCTCACCGTCAATCACGCAAACTTGATCAGAACCGATGACTAAACTGGGTTGGTTTGGATGGCAAGATCTTGCTTTCGTTTCCGCTAAACGAGTCACCAGATCTTGTGCGGGCTCACCAGGTAACGGAGTTTCGTCGCAATTAGGCGAGCAGGTAACAAAAGGTAAATCCAGCTTTTTAAGTAATTGCTGCCGAAACGGCGAAGTAGATGCTAAAACTAGTTGGTAATTTTGCATTTTGATTTAGAATTGCTGCGAATTTTACCGCAGCATATATCAATCAGACATGCTGTACATAATTCTCTCAGTGGAAAGGGGAAAAAACGAACTTTTTTGCCTTTTTCTTTGACTAAAACCGATTTGGAAGATAATATTCGCGCCCTATGCAAAAGGTAAAAATACCGCGATCGATTGATCCGGCTAAAGCAGCTCAAAAACGACTTGATTGTGATGGTATCATCCAACTCAGTCTTTTTAAGCGTTTAGAAGAATCAGTCGCAGGCGTTAAACGCGACGCACAAGTCTCATTGTCATTTGGGCTTGATGAACAGCGACTAGTTGTTATCTCTGGTAAAGCTAACATCTCTGTCGATTTAGAGTGTCAACGCTGTAACAAGGTTTTCGCACATGAGTGCGAAGTCCAATTCAAGTATACTCCTTACTTGGGGAGTAAAACGGATGAAGACGCACCGGAAGAGTACGATTTGGTAGATCCGAATGAGTACGGTGAGATCGA
The DNA here is from genome assembly GCF_963886625.1 of Vibrio sp. V23_P3S9T160. Taxonomy (NCBI): domain Bacteria; kingdom Pseudomonadati; phylum Pseudomonadota; class Gammaproteobacteria; order Vibrionales; family Vibrionaceae; genus Vibrio; species Vibrio sp. V23_P3S9T160. Next base: position 10,307 of record NZ_CAWPDB010000186.1, on the reverse strand, counting down.
CCTTGTACAATTAGTTGAAGACGAGTTCATCATTAATCTGCCACAAGTAGCAATGCACGATAGAGCGGAATGTAGCGTTAATTCAGACAATTTAGTATTTGGTGAACTTCCAGAAGAACTAGCGGAAGAAAAGCCGAATCCATTTGATGTTTTAAAAAACTTAAAACGATAATTCGTTATAGGTTAAGACAAAGGAGTAGGGTCAATGGCCGTACAAAAGAGCAAAAAATCACGCGCACGTCGTGGCATGCGTCGTTCACATGATGCGCTAACTACATCTGCACTATCTGTAGATGCGACTTCAGGTGAAACTCACCTACGTCACAACATGACTGCTGACGGTTATTACCGTGGCAAAAAGGTTATCAGCAAGTAAGGTTGACCTTTGCAATATTTAACCGTTGCACTTGATGCAATGGGCGGGGATTTCGGTCCTCGCGTAACAGTGCCTGCCGCCGTGCAGGCACTGTCGCATTTCCCAGAGCTCAAAGTGATCCTCGTTGGTGATCAAGTTTTGATCACACATCAATTATCTCAATTAGGTTATGAACTTAATACTCGCTTGAGTATTTTGCACAGTGACCGCGTTATTTCTAACTCCGAAAAACCTTCTCTGGCCTTACGCAATAGTGCTGGAAGTTCAATGGGCATCGCAATTGACCTAGTTTCTGATAGCCGTGCTGATGCTTGTGTCAGTGGTGGTAATACAGGTGCGCTCATGGCGTTATCTCGTTTTCGTCTGAAATTGCTGCCCGGCATTGATCGTCCTGCATTAGTTTCGGCGTTGCCGACTGCTTCAGGTCAACGCACTTGGATGCTGGATTTGGGGGCGAACGTATCAAGTGATGCAGATTCTCTGTTTCAATTTGCTGTCATGGGGAGTGCGCTGGCCGAACAGCATTTAGGCCGTTCTGCAAAAGTTGCCATCCTTAATATTGGTGCGGAAGAGATTAAAGGGAATGATTTAGTGAAGCGTTGCGCTGAAATGCTGAATCAAACTCAGGCCGTCAACTATATCGGCTATATCGAAGGTAATCAGTTGTTGGATGATGTCGCTGATGTGATTGTTTGCGATGGTTTCGTCGGCAATGTTTGCCTGAAAGCATGTGAAGGCACAGCACAACTCTTTATTGATAAGTTAAAAAGCCAACTTTTGGGCTCATCCATAAAGGGTTGGATTGCACGAAAACTGTTTTCTTCATTATTTACTGAACTAAAAACATTGAACCCCGACCAGTATAACGGCGCAAGTTTGTTAGGATTGCGCGGCATTGTCATAAAAAGTCATGGAAGTGCTGATGTACTCGCCGTCGTGAATGCGATTTCCGAAGCGGTACACGAGGTCAAACGACAAGTCCCCAGCCGTATAAGCGATCGTTTGGAAGCGGTTTTACTCGAGAGGCATTATTAGTCTTCATGTATAGCAAAATTTTAGGTACTGGCAGCTACTTGCCATCTCAGGTGCGTACCAACGCAGATTTAGAGAAAATGGTAGAGACAAGCGATGAGTGGATTATTGCCCGTACTGGTATTCGTGAGCGCCGTATTTGCGCGGAGAATGAAACCGTTGCGGATATGGCTTTCTATGCAGCGCAAAATGCCATTCAAATGGCCGGCATTGATAAAAACGATATTGATCTGATTATTGTTGCCACAACCAGCAGTAGCCATGCATTTCCTTCGGCGGCATGTCAGGTACAAGGCAAGCTTGGCATCAAAGGATGTCCTGCTTTTGATTTAGCGGCGGCCTGTTCGGGTTTTGTCTATGGATTATCGATTGCAGATCAACACATTAAATCGGGTATGTGTAAAAACATTCTTGTCATTGGTGCTGATGCCTTGTCTAAAACTTGCGATCCAACGGACCGTTCGACGATCATTTTATTTGGTGATGGCGCAGGCGCTGTCATTATTGGCGCAAGTGAAGAGCCGGGCATTTTGTCGACTCATATCTATTCTGATGGTGAGTTTGGCGAGCTCTTGAGTTTACCTGTTCCAGAGCGTGGTGGTGATGCTGATAAATGGCTCTATATGGCGGGTAATGAAGTCTTTAAAGTGGCAGTGACGCAACTCTCTAAGCTTGTTAAAGATACGCTTGCTGCCAATAACATGCACAAATCAGAATTAGATTGGTTAGTGCCTCATCAAGCTAACTATCGCATTATTTCCGCGACCGCGAAAAAACTATCGATGTCACTTGACCAAGTCGTAATAACGCTTGATCGCCATGGTAATACGTCTGCTGCTACCGTCCCAACCGCGCTCGATGAAGCCGTACGAGATGGTCGAATTCAACGTGGTCAAACGTTATTGCTTGAAGCCTTCGGTGGTGGTTTTACTTGGGGCTCGGCACTCGTTAAGTTTTAAGCGGATAGATTTTTATTTTAAGGGGTTGGTTCAACCTCTTGTTTTTACTTAAGGAAACAAACAATGAGCAAGTTTGCTATCGTATTTCCAGGTCAAGGCTCGCAATCAGTTGGTATGCTTGCGGAACTTGGTCAGCAGTATGATGTCATTCAACAGACATTTGCCGAAGCTTCTGAAGTGCTGGGTTATGATTTATGGGCATTGGTACAAAATGGCCCAGTAGAAGATCTTAACCAAACCTCTCGTACTCAACCGGCATTACTCGCTTCTTCTGTTGCCCTTTGGCGGTTATGGCAAAGCCTAGGTTTAGAGCAGCCAGCCTTGCTTGCAGGCCATAGCTTGGGTGAGTATTCCGCACTGGTGTGTGCTGGTGTAGTTGACTTTAAGCCAGCCATCAAATTAGTAGAGCTGCGCGGTCAGTTAATGCAAGAAGCCGTTCCGGCAGGCGTAGGCGCGATGTCGGCTATTATCGGTCTTGATGATGAGCTGATAGCAAAAGCGTGTGAAGAAGCAGCTCAAGGTGAAGTGGTTTCACCGGTTAACTTTAACTCGCCAGGGCAAGTTGTCATCGCAGGCAATAAAGATGCAGTTGAACGTGCGGGTCAGTTATGTAAAGAGGCCGGAGCAAAGCGCGCGCTGCCATTGCCAGTTTCTGTTCCTTCTCACTGTGCTTTAATGAAGCCAGCAGCAGACAAGTTAGCGGTTGCATTACAATCGATTGAATTTAATGCACCACAAATTCCGGTCATCAACAATGTGGATGTAATAGCAGAAATTGATCCGGCCAAAATTAAAGATGCGTTAGTTCGTCAACTATACAGCCCTGTTCGTTGGACGGAATGTGTACAGTTGATGAGTGAGCAAGGCATAGAAAAGCTGCTTGAAGTTGGCCCAGGCAAAGTTTTGACAGGCCTGACTAAGCGCATTATTAAATCGCTTGAATCAGCAGCAGTGAATGACATTGCTTCACTTGATGCCGTTAAGTAATCAAAGGAAAGAATAGATGATGAACCTAGAAGGCAAAATTGCTCTCGTGACTGGCGCAAGCCGTGGTATTGGCCGAGCGATCGCTGAATTATTAGTTGAACGCGGTGCAACAGTGATCGGCACGGCGACTAGCGAAAGCGGTGCAGCGGCAATCAGTGAATATCTTGGTAATAATGGTAAAGGCCTAGCGCTGAACGTGACGGATGTGGAATCTATCACAACGACGCTGAAAATCATCAATGACGAGTTTGGTGTGATCGATATTCTTGTGAATAATGCCGGGATTACTCGTGATAATCTATTAATGCGCATGAAAGATGATGAATGGTCAGATATTATTGATACCAATTTAACGTCTATCTTCCGCTTATCGAAAGCGGTGCTACGTGGCATGATGAAAAAGCGCAATGGTCGCATCATCAATGTGGGCTCTGTGGTCGGTACTATGGGTAACGCTGGTCAAACCAACTACGCAGCGGCAAAAGCGGGCGTAATTGGCTTTACTAAGTCGATGGCTCGTGAAGTTGCATCTCGTGGTGTGACGGTTAACACAGTTGCGCCAGGTTTTATCGAAACAGATATGACAAAAGCGCTGAATGATGACCAACGTACTGCTACACTAGCCCAAGTGCCAGCTGGCCGCTTAGGTGATCCACGCGAAATTGCGTCGGCAGTGGTATTTTTAGCTTCTCCAGAGGCTGCCTACATTACGGGTGAAACTTTGCACGTAAATGGCGGGATGTACATGGTATAAGTTGGTTTTTGAACGTTATTGATGAAATAAAGGCTTTGCTATTGTCAACAACGTGTAAAACTTGCTAACTATATGCGCAACATTTGTGCATGATTTAAGTCAAAAATGGTCTTAATTTCGGTTAAAATCGGTAAAATTGTGGTTTGACCAGCAATGACCCACTTGCAACTTTCCCTAGTTAGAATAAACTATGGAACCATCGCATTAGGCGAAATCTGTAAAGGAAAAGAAAACATGAGCAACATCGAAGAACGCGTAAAGAAAATCATTGTTGAACAGCTAGGTGTAGACGAAGCAGAAGTAAAGAATGAAGCTTCTTTCGTAGAAGATCTAGGTGCTGATTCTCTAGATACAGTTGAGCTAGTAATGGCTCTAGAAGAAGAATTCGATACTGAAATTCCAGATGAAGAAGCTGAGAAGATCACTACTGTTCAAGCTGCAATCGACTACGTAAACAGCGCTCAGTAATATCTCTCCCCAGGCGGCCCTCTGGCCGCCTGAGTTTTTCTAACTCTTCTATACCTCTCATAGAACTTTTCAACTCCGGAGAATATGATCGTGTCCAAGCGTCGTGTCGTTGTCACTGGCATGGGTATGTTGTCACCGGTAGGCAACACTGTAGAATCTTCTTGGAAAGCCCTGCTAGCTGGTCAAAGCGGTATCGTTAATATCGAACATTTTGATACCACCAATTTTTCAACTCGTTTTGCAGGTCTAGTCAAAGACTTTAACTGCGAAGAGTATATGTCTAAAAAAGATGCCCGTAAGATGGATCTCTTTATCCAGTACGGTATTGCGGCGGGTATCCAAGCACTTAATGATTCTGGTATCACAGTAACTCCAGAAAATGCCCCAAGAATCGGTGTTGCTATCGGCTCTGGTATTGGTGGTCTTGACTTGATTGAAACTGGCCATCATGCCTTGGTAGAAAAAGGCCCACGTAAAGTGAGCCCGTTCTTTGTACCCTCAACGATTGTCAACATGGTTTCAGGCAACTTGTCTATCATGCGTGGTCTTCGTGGTCCAAATATCGCTATTTCTACCGCATGCACAACAGGTTTACATAACATTGGCCATGCGGCACGTATGATTGCATACGGTGATGCCGATGCGATGGTGGCGGGTGGTGCAGAAAAAGCATCGACACCACTTGGCATGGCGGGTTTTGGCGCAGCAAAAGCATTGTCTACGCGTAATGATGAACCGCAAAAAGCGTCTCGTCCTTGGGACAAGGGCCGTGATGGCTTTGTTCTAGGCGATGGTGCGGGCGTTATGGTTCTTGAAGAATATGAACATGCTAAAGCACGCGGTGCGAAGATTTACGCTGAGTTAGTTGGCTTTGGTATGTCTGGTGATGCTTATCACATGACTTCACCAAGCGAAGACGGTTCAGGTGGTGCGTTAGCGATGGAAGCCGCGATGCGTGATGCGGGCGTAACAGGTACTCAAATCGGTTACGTCAACGCGCATGGTACTTCGACTCCAGCTGGTGATGTTGCGGAAATTAAAGGTGTTAAGCGCGCTTTAGGTGAAGAAGGTTCGAAACAAGTTCTTGTCTCTTCTACTAAATCGATGACTGGTCATTTGCTAGGTGCGGCTGGTTCTGTTGAAGCCATTATCACCGTTATGTCATTAGTTGACCAAATTGTTCCACCAACCATTAACCTTGATGATCCAGAAGAAGGTTTAGGCATTGATCTTGTTCCACACACTGCCCGCAAAGTGGAAGGTATGGAATATGCAATCTGTAACTCTTTTGGTTTTGGTGGTACGAACGGCTCGTTGATTTTCAAAAAAATCTAATGATTGTGGTTGTGACACTTGAGTTTGAACGGCTTGATGCTTAGCATTGAGCCGTTTCTTTTTGTGGGGTAAGCACGATGTTTTGGGTAAATGGACAACCTAGTGACACTCTATCTCTTACTGATCGCTCTTTTCAGTATGGGGATGGTTGCTTCACAACGATTCTCGTTTGCGCTGGTGAGCTTCAATATTGGGATATGCACGTTGAACGCATGGAATCTTGTTTGCGGTGTTTAGCTATTCCTGCCCCTGATTGGCGGCAAGTTGAACATTGGCTCTCAACGATCGTTCCTAGTACCGCAAAATCCGGTGTGAAAATTCATATTAGCCGCGGACAAGGTGGTCGGGGTTATAGCCCTGCTAACGTTGGCGATTCTCAAGTCACTATCAGTACCTTTGAGTATCCAGCCCATTATGGTCAGTGGATAGCCGATGGTATCGAGCTTGGTGTATGCCAACAGCGGATGGGACTCTCGCCATTATTGGCGGGTCACAAACATAACAATCGACTAGAACAAGTTTTATTGAAGTCAGAGATGGATGCAAAAGGGTACGCTGACGGCATCGCGCTAGACATCAATGAGCATGTCATAGAAACTACGGTTGCAAATATTTTTTGGGTGTCAGGGGATAGGTTATGTACGCCAAGCTTAGACAATGCTGGCGTAGCTGGGGTTATTCGCCGTGTATTATTGGCGGCGGCTACCGATCTCAAGGTTGAGGTGAGAGCATTCTCATTAGAAGAGTTATTGTCGGCAGATGAAGTGTTTATTACTAACTCCTTATTAGGCGTTGCGCCTGTCACGGCAATTGCAAATACGATTTTCCCTATTGGTAACATAACACGCTATTTTCAGGAGCGTTTTAACTCGTGATTAATCGAATCCTCGTTGTATTACTACTGATCATTATCGCCGTTGGAGCTGGATATTTCTACATTGAGCGACAGGTAGATGCTTATTTAGAACAGCCTCTATCGCTTCCTTCATCGCAAGTCGTGACCATAAAATCTGGTACAAGCCTTAATGGCGTATTAACGCTATTGAATGAGAAAAAATGGATAACGGATTTTTCGATGTACAAGTTAGTGCGACGTCTGCATCCTGAAATAACCAAAATTAAGGCGGGAACTTACCAAGTACAACCCGGAGATCGATTGATCGATCTCTTAAGTGACGTGATATCCGGTAAAGAGCATCAGTTCTCTATTACCTTTGTCGAAGGGAGCCGCTTTAATGAGTGGCGAGCTCTGCTTGCACAAACCGAAGGCGTGACAAACACGATAGCTGATTTGGCAGAAGCCGACATTGCCCAAAAATTAGGCATTGAGCAGCAAAAGCTTGAAGGATTGTTTCTAGCGGAGACTTATCATTTCCCTTTTGGAACGACCGATCTTGAGATCCTAAAAAGGGCCAATAGACGTCTTGAGAAAATACTCGATCAACATTGGGCCAATCGCCAGCCAAATCTGCCAATTAAAACGCCTTATGAAGCGTTGATTTTGGCGTCAATTATTGAAAAGGAAACGGCTATTGCTTCAGAGCGAGGGCGCATTGCCTCCGTTTTTGTCAATCGACTCAATAAACGGATGCGGCTGCAGACAGATCCTACGGTCATTTACGGGCTTGGCGATGCCTACGATGGCAATCTTCGTAAAAAAGACTTAAGAACACCGACGCCATTTAATACTTATACTATTTTTGGTTTACCTCCTACGCCTATTGCGATGGCGGGGGAAGCCTCAATCAAAGCGGCATTAAACCCAGAGCAGAGTAATTATTTGTATTTTGTTGCCAGTGGCTCTGGTGGACACGTTTTTTCTAAAACATTGAATGAACATAATCGCGCTGTTCGCGCTTATTTAAAACAGTTAAGAACCCAGTCATGAATGCTAAATTTATTGTTGTAGAAGGTTTAGAAGGCGCAGGAAAAAGCACTGCTATTCAATCCATTAGAGAAACACTTATTGAGTTCGGCGTGACAAATATCACTCATACTCGTGAGCCGGGCGGGACTGTTTTAGCAGAAAAAATGCGCGCCTTAGTCAAAGAAGAGCATGAAGGTGAAGTGCTTCAGGATATGACTGAGCTGTTATTAATGTACGCCGCTCGTGTTCAATTGGTTGAAAATGTGATTAAGCCTGCACTTGCGGCTGGTTCGTGGGTGGTTGGTGATCGCCATGATATGTCCTCTCAAGCCTACCAAGGTGGTGGGAGGCAAATTCCGCTAGAAACGATGCAAAACCTTAAAAAGGTAACGCTAGGTGATTTTAAGCCAGATTTTACTCTCTATTTGGACCTAGATCCGAGCATCGGTTTAGAAAGAGCCAGAGGTCGAGGTGAGCTTGATCGTATCGAAAAAATGGATATTGGTTTTTTTGAGCGCACGCGTGAACGTTACCTTGCCCTAGCTAAGGAAGATAAAAGCGTGGCTGTGATTAATGCTGAACAAACAATAGAAGCGGTGGCATTCTCTATCAAAGCAGCGTTAACCCAGTTTCTAGAAACCAATATGCTAGAGAGAAACTAGGGCTAAACATTGAGTAACAAATTAATGATAAATGATCTGTATCCTTGGTTAGCAGGCTATTGGCTTCAGTGGCAAACCAGCCTCAATAACCAGCAGTTCCCTGCGGCGAGCTTACTCGTTTCTCCCTCAGGACTGGGCGCTGAACGGCTTATTGAGAAGTTGAGTGCAGCAGTGATGTGTTCGTATAGCCATTCAGAAGCGTGTGGGTTTTGTCATAGCTGCGAATTGATGAAGTCTGGTAGTCACCCTGATTTTCATCTGATCTCGCCTGAAAAAGAGGGGAAGGCGATTACCGTTGATCAAATTAGGCAATGCAATAAGTTGGCTCAAGAATCGGCGCAGCTTTCTGGTGCTCGCTTTATCGTTATTAATCCCGCCGATGCCATGAATGAATCAGCAGCGAATGCACTGCTCAAAACGTTAGAAGCTCCGGGGCGCAATTGTTTTTTCTTACTTGTCGCCTCTCGTATCAACCCATTACTCCCAACCATTATCAGTCGCTGTCAAAAAACGGTGCTTACACCACCGAGCAGTGAACAAGTCTCGCATTGGTTAAGTGAACAGACATTGCAACCTGTCCCTCCTTATGCGGCGCATTTAAATGGTTATTCACCACTAAATACGTTGGCGTTTATTCAATCGGGAGAGTTAGCAAAATATCAGGCTTTTGAGCAAAATATTGCTCATTGCTTAACCGATGCCTGTGCCGATATTTCCGCTTGTGTGAAGCAGATTAATGAGGCGCCTACCCAATATTTGGCTTGGCTGTGGACCATGTTGACCGATACGCAAAAGGTACAATTTGGCGTGGTTGAACAGCAGCAGCTTCCTATTAGCCTTCGATTAGCAAAACAGATCAGCTACCCAGTACTTTATCGCCAAACCAAGGCATTAACTCGTTTAATGGAAGAACTAAAGACGTTTAGTGGGCTCAATAGCGAGCTACTGATCAGCGATTGGCTATTTAACTTTAATGATGAGAAAACATGTTTGTAGATTCGCACTGCCACTTAGATAAACTTGATTACGATACGCTCCATATCGATGTTGCTGATGTAGTAGAAAAAGCTCGTCAAGCCAATGTTAAGCAATTGCTTTCTGTTGGCGTAACGCTGGATTCTTTTGAACCAATGTTAGAGCTTATTCAGCCCTTTGATAATGTTCATGCTTCTTGTGGTGTTCATCCACTTGACGTTGAAAGTCATTTTGAATTGACCCGCTTCCATCAATACGCGAGTCATCCCAAAGTGGTGGCGATTGGCGAAACGGGGCTAGATTATCACTATCAGCCGGAAACGGCTGAGTTACAGAAGTTACGGTTTTCACAGCACATTGAAACCGCCGTTGTCCTTAACAAACCTTTGATCATTCATACACGGAATGCCCGGGCCGATACTCTTGAAATGCTCCGTGATGGTGGGGCAGAAAGGTGCGGTGGTGTTATCCATTGTTTTACTGAAGATCTTGCCTTTGCACAAGCCGCTATGGAGCTTGGCTTTTATATTTCTATCTCAGGAATTGTCACGTTTAGACAAGCGACAGAATTGAAAGAAGTTGTGAAGGCGCTGCCCTTGGAACGCTTGCTGATTGAAACTGATTCCCCTTATCTTGCGCCGGTTCCACACCGTGGTCAGCAAAATCAGCCGGCCTACGTTGTTGAGGTTGCTGCTTATATCGCACAGCTAAAAAATCTGTCATTAAAAGAAATTGAAGAAAAAACGACCGAAAATTACCAAAATCTTTTTTTGCGACGGAAAGTTGAATTGTCGTGAGAAATGCGTGTAAGACGGCGTTTTTTATCAAGTTAGCGTGATAATTAACAACTTATTACCTTGTTTACTTAATCTGTTGAAAAAATAAGCTTGAA